>JALYOY010000130.1 GCA_030856655.1 Pseudomonadota bacterium
ATCAACAAAAATGACTTCAAAACTGTCCGGCGCGAGATCCAGTGCAAACAGGCGCGTCAATAATGGATCAATGTTGTCTGCTTCGTTGAGCGTGGGAACCACCACGGAAAATCGTGTGGGGTTGGTTATAGCTGTGTTGGGCAGGCTACGTGACGTTGACGAGTAAGGATGTAAAGATAGGAAATTAGCGGTGTCCGGCAATTTGGTTAAATTAATTCAGGTAATTGTTATTTTTTCCCCGCGGGATCATTTGTGTTTCTGCTTCCTAAACATGAGCGAACCGTGTTCTCAAAAAATGCCTATCATGGCATTTGTTCTACGATATCCGTCATGGAAAATGCAGCAGCGGAGCGTAGCACAATTCTTGGATGGAAGTGCAAATTGGTAGTCCCGGCTCAGGTTATCCGAACGGGCGCTTTATGGAAAACATCTCGTGCCGATTCGAAGTGGTAATGTTATGAATCGGCAGCATTCTCGCTGACCGGTCTAACCAGGAAAGGAGAAAAATGACTGCCGCATGAATTTTGAATTTTGAGGTCGCATAACTCTTACGGTATGCTAATATTGGAATTGATTTAATTTTAATTTAATTAACTTTAGGGAGGTACCAATGAAAAATATGTTGAAACCGCTGCTAATACTATCTGCACTGTTCTTCTTTTCACCCCACGCGGCAATGGCCGACAGCTATCCTGAGAAAGTGGGCGACAAACTCGCGCACGGCGTCGCAAATACGGTCACGGGTTTTGTGGAGATCCCCAAGAACATCATGTTGACCAATAAGGAGAAAGGCGCTGCTTACGCAGCCACGGCGGGAGTGCTGACCGGTATTCTACACGGGATTGGACGTACATTAACCGGCGCCGTGGATCTGGTGACGTTTATTATCCCTACCAAACCAATCATCTATCCTGACTACATCTGGAAAGAGTGGGACAAGGAAACACATTATCACCCTGATTGGAAATTGCAGTAATCCACTACTGAGCGCGGCTTATTTACCAAAAAAAGAGGAGCCTGCTGGTTCCTCTTTTTTTGCCTCCATTTGCATTCTCAGCATGCCATTCACATATCAGAATCAACTTGCTCCTCGACCTCCGCTCGCTGACTACACTCAATGAGTGGTTGCCAACCAATAATTCATCTTGCAATCGAACACGATAAGCCAGCGATTTCGATATAGAGTATTGTTTGTGATTGTGATTGAAGCCTTACCTACACGAACCCATGATTTTCGCGCATAGGCTATTAGACCATTGGTCTAATAGCCTTGCCCTCCCGTCCCTGGATTGCCAAGACCGGGGTTGCCAAAGCCCTGATTGCCGGTACCAGTCCCGGCAGGGGAAGCTCCACCGCCAAACTTGTCCCTCCCGGTAGCCAGCTCCGTGTTAATTTTTGTGGACGCCTCACGGTATCGCACTTGTTGGGCATTCGCGGCACTTGAGATCACCGCAACGTCTACGTTGGCTTCCTTGATCATGCATTCATCGTAAGTCTGAAGTTGTTTCTGCCACGTGTTAACTGCGGCGATGCTCTGATTAAGAGTATCGACGCTGTTTGAATTGACGTTCGGTGCCTCTGGCATCGCGCCGCATCCGCTGGGCGACCAGCTTCCATTATCCAGAGTACCGGCGTTTGCGGCAAACATCAATGTAAGTGTAACGGGAACAGCAAGAAGGATTCGCTTCATTGTATTTTCCTATCGATTCTCGGTTATAGAGCTTCCTGAGACAACTCCTGCATTATCACATTTTGTACCACATTTTTCTCAATACGCCAGCTTTGAAAATAGCGTACTACGTCTCGAATCGGGCGTCGATGCAATTTTTCAATGAACAGTTGCCTCTGGTAACCTATCGAAATTGCGCTACACTATAAAAGATCCCACTTGGATTGCTGTTCAACTATTGCTTCAGGAACGATGATGACTGATATTCTCAAGACCAGGCTTGAGGCAATTGATGCTGATTGTGAAAGCGCGGTGAAGCTCGAAGTTGATGAGCTCTACAACAATGCCTATTACGATGGCTCGAAATTTCACGTTCCATCCCCTCAGGCGGCCGAAGCAATCTGGCTCAAGCTTATCGCCAGAAAAGAAAACGAGTTTATTCAGGAGATGGCTCAAGCTCTCAAGCCAAAATCTGCCATATTAAGCAAAGAAGCGGCATCCGACATTGAGGGAACAATTGACGCCGCGTTTGCAGATGACCGGTATGTGGAGCGAATGCAGGACTTCTATCGGGAAGTATCGCGAAAGGCGCTGTTATATGGACCTTCCTTCGATATGAAAGCCAAGAGGCTGGATCTTCTCGATTCCACATACCGCACAGGCATCATGAATGCGCTACGCAAAGCCAGGAGCAATATCCTTGCGAAATTGGAGTTATATAAGCAGCCAAATATGCCGGGAGAAGCTGATTTTTTTTCTCAGTGGCGGCAATATTCCAGCGTGAGCCCATGGAGATCCATTGTTACAATCGTTCTGTTAAGTTTAACGTCTTACCTTATCGCATTTGTCATCGCAAGCGAGACATTCAAGGAATTCCTGGAAAGCCTTGGCTGGCCCGGCGGAACCGGTCTGTAATTTATTCACAGATAAAATATGCCTAGAGCCATTCCCGATTGGCGCTTGTAACAAGCTGAGCGATAGGTTGTGTTTCGCTCCATCACGCTACGTCTCCAGCCACTCGTCGAGTTGCGGACGCAATTCCTTAAATGAACGGTACCCCGTGGCGAGTGGGATATAATCTGACGCGTTTTGCATCACCACTGCGGGAAAGCCTTGTACGCCCCACTGACGCGCTTTGTTAAAATGGTCAAGGGTCCGCTTCTTTGCGGTATCGGATTCGAACACCCCCAGAAAACGCTGTGCATCCAACCCGACGCTGGCAGCTAGCTGCATCAGCGTAACAGCGCTTGTCACATCCTGCTGCTCGATATAAAAGGCGGATTGCACCGCCTTGAAGAAGGGGAAGATTACTTTAGAGTTGATGATCGACACCGCTACCACACCGCGGCTGGCGGGTTCGGTATCATAGATGAATCCTTCCGGCATCGCGCCTTCGAGGCGGAACGGCTGTCCCGTCATGCGCTGCACTGTCCGCCAATGACGCAGTATTTCTTCGCGTTGCGTCGAAGGCATAGGGTCTTTCGTACCCGGCCGCAAGCCACCCAGCAATAGCTCCACTTTCAAACGGCCGCCATATTCATGCCGGATCGTCTCGATTACCGGCATAAAGCCCCAGCACCACGAACACATGGGGTCAGCGATATACCAGAGGGTTTTTTCGCTCATCTTACGTCCGGTTGCCGGATCCAGATTAATCCGCCCTGCCCTGCTTACACGAAATTACGCAGCGGCGCGCGAGGCTTTCTTGCGTTCATGTTCCTGCAGGAAACGCTTGCGGACGCGAATCGTTTTGGGAGTAATTTCCACCAGTTCGTCGTCAGCGATAAATTCAATCGCGGATTCCAGCGTGAGTTGAATTGGCGGGGTCAGGGTCACGGCTTCGTCTGTTCCCGATGCGCGTACATTGGTGAGCTGCTTGCCCTTGATCGGATTTACCACCAGATCATTATCACGGCTGTGAATGCCGATCACCATTCCTTCATAGAGGCGGTCGCCAGGACTGACGAACATGCGCCCGCGCTCCTGTAATTTCCAAAGTGCATAGGCGACCGCTTCCCCCTGCTCCGCAGAGATCAGCACACCATTCCTGCGCGCCGCGATTTCCGGCCGCATAGGTGCATATTCGTCGAATACATGGCTCATGAGCCCCGTTCCACGCGTCATGGTCATGAAGTCGGATTGGAAGCCGATCAAGCCGCGCGCGGGAATGCGGTAATCCAGCCTTACCCGCCCGCGCTCATCCGATACCATGTCCTGTAAATCGCCACGGCGCGCGCCCAGCGCCTCCATTACCGCGCCTTGATGAGTCTCTTCGACGTCCACCGTGAGCATTTCGAACGGCTCGCATTTGACGCCGTCAATTTCGCGAATCACCACGTGCGGACGTGATACCGCCAGCTCATAGCCTTCGCGCCGCATGCTTTCGAGCAAAATGGTGAGATGCAATTCCCCTCGTCCCGAAACCAGAAACGAATCGGTATCACCGGTATTCTCCAGCTTCATGGCAACATTGGTGAGCAATTCTTTTTCAAGACGTTCTCGCAACTGCCGGCTGGTGACGAACTTTCCTTCCTTCCCGGCAAAAGGCGATGTATTTACCTGAAAGTTCATTGTCAGCGTGGGTTCATCCACTGCATGCATGGGCAGCGCTTCGGGCTGGTCGATATCAGCCAGCGTAACGCCAATGCTAAGCTCTTCAATGCCATTGATTAGAACAATGTCGCCCACCAGCGCCTCATCCAGCTGCACCCGCTCGATACCGCGAAAGCCCAGCACTAGATTGACCCTGGCTTTCTTGGGCGCGCTGTTTCCCGCTATCACCATTACATCCTGGCCGGGCTTGAGCCGGCCACGGCTGATGCGCCCGATACCAATGCGCCCGACAAAACTGGAATAATCCAGCGCAGCGATCTGCAGTTGCAGCGGTTCGTCGGAATTGCCGACGGGTGTGTGAACATGCTTGAGTATGGTGTTGAATAGCGGGCGCATGTCGGCACTGGGTTGTTTCAATTCCATCATCGCGTAGCCGTTGAGCGCCGAAGCGTAGACCACCGGAAAATCCAGCTGCTCTTCGTTGGCGCCCAACTTGTCGAACAAATCGAAGGTGTGATTGACCACCCAGTCCGGACGAGCGCCGGGGCGATCGACCTTATTTATCACTACGATGGGGCGCAGCCCCAGCGCCAGTGCTTTTTTTAAGACGAAACGAGTCTGCGGCATGGGGCCTTCGACTGCATCCACCAGCAGCAGCACGCCATCCACCATTGATAGTACGCGCTCGACCTCGCCACCAAAATCCGCATGGCCGGGTGTATCCACAATATTAATATGCACCCCTTCGTAATCCACTGCGCAGTTTTTAGCGAGTATGGTGATGCCGCGCTCTCGCTCGATATCGCTGGAGTCCATCACCCGCTCGGCAATATGCTGGTGCGCGGCGAAAGAACCCGCCTGATGCAGCAGCTTATCCACCAGGGTGGTCTTGCCGTGATCGACGTGGGCGATGATAGCGATATTGCGAATGGAACGTGGCATGGGTAAATCCTCAGTCGGAACGACAAAAGGGCAGTATTATACCAGATAGCAAAAGAGTTCGCCCGCTTGTTGCCGGATGTTGGCCTTTGGCGACGGGCACCGGATGCCACCCTCCCGCCGAAAGAATACGGGCCAGGTTCCGTTAGCTCTCAAAGAGCGGAGCCAAACGCTGCGTGAAGATAAAGACAGGATCAATGTCACGTTGAGCAACGTGATATTCCCATCCAGCTAGGATCGCGTTTTTCTCTCCAAGCTCCATCCAGGGCACAACCCCAAAATGAAACCCCGGATAAACCGGGGTTTCGTTGGACGAATTGCCATAGCTGCCTTCCCTTCAACCTGTGTATCTTTGATGGACTCCCGGCAGCCTGCTCTTTCTTTTCTTACTTGGACGCGGGGCTGGCTTCTTTCTGAACCCTAGTAGGGCCAGTGATAGTAATATCCGAGCGGAGGACGCGCATGTCGATATTATCACCGACCTTTTCCAAATCGTCCGTAGACCTGAACGCACCAGCCTTTGCGCGATATTCAATGATTGCTTTCGCTGTGGCGGCAGAGATGCCGGGGAGAGTCTGAAGCTCGGCCTGGGTAGCGGTGTTGATGTTGACGGCTGCGCTAACTGCGCCGGGAAACGCTAACATTGTAACAAGAGTAATAAGCAACTTTTTCATGGATTTTCCTTTAGATTAAAAAAACGGCGAGAAGTACCGAACTCCATCACAGGGCTACGGAAGATCTGACGGAGGCCAAAAACAAATGATGAAAGCCCTTACGAAGAATAGCAGTATTCACAGCTGTCCTTACCCTAAATTTTTTCTGAAATATATATATATTAACAATAACCAGGATCCCTGAAACAGAGCCATTCCCCGCCATGCTAATGAACATAGGAATGAAGGCATACAATAGTATGCCAATTCACGTATTATCCTCATCAATCTATTCCGAACGCACCGCGCTTTTCGTCCAGCTGCCAAGTGTTCCCCACGCTATCGCGGCACAGACCAAATACTAACGACGGCGGAAGTGAAGGGACCGTAAAGCGCAGGTCCAGGAATGACACACAGACGCCGTTTCCGGCATGTTCGATTTGATCGAGAACGGGGAACACCGCAAACCGGCGAAAGCGGGAAAAAGCCTCCTGGCGCCATGCCTCGCGGGCAAGCGCTTTTTCGAATTCCGTTTTGCCGAATTTTTCATAGTGTACCCAGCTTGCCGCTGAAACGGGTAGATAGCCGGAGCCGATCCTTCGCCACATATCCAGTATCCCCAACGTTCCGCTTGCGGGATCCGGCGGCTTCAGTTCCTGGGCGCGCAAGAGATTGACCGATGCCATGTAATAGTCGTCTCCATGGCTGACGATGATCTTCCAATTGAAAGGCGATAGTGGTTGGGGAATGGCATAAACCTGGACGTCTGTTTCTCCTAACCTATCTTTTAGCTCATGCGCGCTCACATAACCCTCGCCTATCTTGATGGCTTGAAAATGGAGAACTCCCTGGAACCCCACGTAGCATCCAAGAATCACTAGGGCAACGATGGCGGGAGACCGCTCCCGGCGTTTGAGCATGGCTGCCGCCAAGCCAACCCCGATAATCGCAGTGAAATACGGGTCGATGATGAATGCGAAAGGAATGGCGAAACGATGATGGGAAAAAGGCGCCAACACCATCGTGCCATAAGCGGTGAATACGTCGCCCGCGATGTGGATGGCAATGCCGAGGACGGCGGTACCATAAATTTGCGCGCCACGAATAGCGCTGAGACGAAAACCGGGAAAGCATCCAGGCTAACAGCAGCGCCCATGCGGGTAATAGTATAAGCGAGTGGGTGACGCCCCGGTGCAAGTCCACATAGGTAAGCGCACCAAACAGGCGCAATATGATATCGCAGTCGGGAAACGCGGCTGCGACGAAGCCGACAGTCATACGCGCGCGCTGCGTCAACTCGCCGGGGCCCGGCGCTGCCGGGGCGGTTGCGCGCGCCAGCAAAGCACCGCTCAATGCATGGGTGATTGTGTCCATGCCTTTGGCATGATTATGCAGGGAATATGAGAGATTTCAGACTCAAATGGTCTGAGGTGCTTTTTCCCTGCCTGCTCTGCTACTCGCGCTTCTGGCAGCGCCAAGCCGAGTAAATACCACGCGGTCCAGGCTTTCAGCTACTGAGAGACACCCTTCAAGAAACCGGCCGGTCCTGGTGGAACCCGACGAGCTATCGTTCATCCAGTGGAAAAATGCGGCCAGATAAATTGTCGTAAGCCCGGTTTCTTCAAGCGCGCGCCGGACATAAGTCGCGTCCCGGCCGGCAGCCTCACGCATCCACTGCACGGTGCGGCTGACGCGCATCAATCCGGGGATTTGAATATGGATGTGTCCCGGCTCCAGTTTGCCGTAAATCATCTGCCTGGTTGTCTTGCGGTAAGGATAAAGCGTCCCGAGCCAAATCATGATCAACCGGTGCAAACGCTGACGTGGCGTCAGATAAAGAAAATCGGAAGCTTGCGCCGCTTTGAGCATGGCGCTATCGGCACGCTCAAACCAGGCGTCAACGATATCCTCTTTTTCACGGAAATGTGCGCGCACATCGTCAAGCGTAACTTCCAGCGCAGCCGCGACGTCGTGGAGGCGCACGGCTTCCCATGACTTCTGCGCGCCGAGCTCAACCGCGGTGTCAACAATCTGATCAGTTGTTGCCATATTTCCTCCGATGAGTGGTTGATTCGGAAGAAGGAAATTTTCAACTTCGCTAAGGCGCTCAGTCAAAACGCAAAGTGTAAAGCACATCTATCGCGTTATCAATACCGGCTCGAGTGACAACAGCGAATTTCGGCGTCAAGGAATAGGTCAGTTTGGTTAAACCGGCCGCGGCCGTTAGCCCCTGCTCATAGCTGATATAAGCGCGGCTCGAAAGGCGTTTGCCGACAACGCCGATTTGCCCGACCAGCATATCTCTGGTTCCCGCTTGCCGTATGGTTAGCTCATCCACTCCCAGGGCCTGGCTGAGTTTATTCGTGATACCACCTGATTGCCCACCCAGGATAGCACCTGCTGCAGCAAACAGCAGCGACGCATCGGCCTTTGTGTCCGGAGATCGCCCTAGCGCGATCCATGAAAGTTTCTCCACATCCGGCACAACGGGAGTGGATACCAGGCGTATCCTGGGCTGACGCACGCTGCCGGTTACTTCGACGCCGGCTTCTACCTGCAATCCCTTACGCAGAGCAAGCACGTTCAATCCAGGGTCGTCGATCGGACCTTGAAAATTAACAATTCCACGTTCCACTGCCAAGCGCTGCCCATACGCGTCGAAATTCGCGTTGCGGGCCATGATGGTCCCAATCGCTCGTAGTGGTTGCCCAGGTTCGCCGCGCAAGCGTAACTGGCCAGCTAGACGGCCCTCCAAACCAGAGGCCCTGATAAAGAATTGTTGACCCA
>JALYOY010000095.1 GCA_030856655.1 Pseudomonadota bacterium
AACAAACGTTTCCTGCTCAAGGTAGATAAGGAACGTCTCGAGTCGGCACCGGGATTCGATAAAGATAAGTGGCCGGATATGGCGGATCCAACATGGCAGAACACGATCCATTCTTACTATGGGACAACATCATATATGGACACCAAGTCCTCCAAGGACTATGTGACGCCAGCTCATAGAAATGACGAAAGGATAATTCCGGTGGCGCCAGTTGGTACTGACAACACAAAGGACAAGAGATACTGACAGCATCAAGGATGAAACCACAGGTTACGTTCATAAATAAAAGCCGCGGCGCGACTGGTTCAAGAGTTGAGTTGCGCAAACAAAAGAGGCAAGATCATCTTGCCTCTTTTTTTAAAGTGATGAAAATCGCTCAACGTTCCACCACCGCGGTAATAGGCGAAGTACCTCCAGCCGTGCAAACCTGTCGTCAATAAGATAAATAATGCCTTGGTCCAGCGGGGTGCGAATCACGCGTCCTGCGGCTTGCACCACCTTCTGTATGCCCGGAAAGAGATAAGTATAGGCGTAACCATAATTGAAGGCCGCGTTCATCCGTCGCTTTATTTGCTCATTGACGGGGTTCACCTGCGGCAGTCCCAGTGTTGCAATAAAAGCACCTGTCAGACGCTCACCGGGGAGATCAACGCCTTCCGCGAAAGATCCGCCCAGCACGGCAAATCCTATTCCTTGGCCTGTCGCTGTGAAGCACGCCAAAAATTTATCCTGCTCAGTCTCTCCCATCCCGCGCGTTTGCTCCCAGATTGGGATTTCCGGGCGGCGTGCCTTAAGCAAGAGAGCCACTTTTTGCAGATACTCGAAACTGCTGAAAAATGCCAGATAATTACCCGGTTTCTTCTGGTATTGCCTCGTCATCAAGTCCACGATGGGAGAAAGAGAGCCCTCGCGATGATGAAAACGGGTAGAGATGCTGCGGACGACCTGAACCGACAATTGCTCGGCTTGGAATGGAGACTGCACGTCGATCCAGGCGGTATTCTGTGGCAAACCCAGCGTATCGCTATAGAAACGCCATGGATTCAATGTGGCAGAGAATAATGTGGTTGACCGGGCGGCTGCAAAACGCTGCGCAAGAAAGGGCGCTGGAATGATATTTCTGAGGCAGAGCATTGCGCCAGGACGGCTACTTCTTGAAGTTCTCTTTTCGAAATCCTTTTCAGGATTCTTCTCAAGACTCTTGGTAACATCGAACAGCGAGTGTCCGTCGAATAGGTCTCTCACGCGAGAGAAGTGCAGCGCGTCGAAGTAGAAGCGTTGCAACCTGTCATTTAGGCCTGCTGGGTTTTCGGCCAGGTAATCCGTTATCGCGGTCGCGGCCTGCTGCAATGCTGTTATGAATTTATCCGGCAGGGCGGTATGCACGTGGTACGGATGCCGCTGATCCTTGTGCAATTCGTTCCAGCAGCGATTGACGCGAGCAAGAGTCTTCCTTAGCGCCACCGGTGCTGACTGGCGCATTATTCTAAAATCGGCTTGATCCAGTTCGGCCGTATACATTTTGCGAGCACGCTCGATGAGGTTGTGCGCCTCGTCCACCAGAACGCTGACCTGCCATTGGTTGGCAACGGTTAGGCCGTACAACATCGCGTTCAGGTCGAAGTAGTGGTTGTAATCCCCTACAACCACATCACACCAACGGACCAAATCCTGGCTGAGGTAATAAGGGCAGACCTGATGCGCCGCGGCAACCTCGCGCAATGCGTTCTTGTCCAGCGCGCGATTCGCCAACGCTGCGCTTCGGGCCTGTGGCACGCGATCATAAAAGCCGCGAGCCAATGGACAAGATTCTCCGTGACACGCTTTGTCAGGATGCTCACATGCTGTATCCCGCGCTACCAGTTCCAACACCCTGAGAGGCAATGCCGCCTCACTATTTTTAATCAGGGACAATGCATCGAGCGCCAATTTGCGGCCTGATGTTTTGGCCGTCAGGAAAAAAACCTTGTCCAGCTTCTGCCCGGGGCAGGCTTTGAGAAGCGGAAAAAGGGTGCCGATGGTCTTGCCTATGCCTGTTGATGCTTGAGCCATGAGGCAGCCGTCAGTACTGACAGCCTTGTACACAGCCTCAGCCAATTGCCGTTGGCCCTGGCGGAAGGATGAATGGGGAAAGCGCAACGAGGTTAACGCCTGGTCGCGTGTCTCGCGGTGGATCAGTTCGTGTTCGGCCCAAGTAAGGAAGCGCTCGCACTGATTTTCGAAGTACTGCTTGAGCAAGCCGGCATCGTAAATATTGCTCAGCAGAGTTTCTTTCTTGCTGGCGATGTCAAAGTACACCAGCGCCAGACGAATGCTGGATAGTCCCAGCTTCTGGCAGAGCAACCACCCGTAAATCTTGACCTGTGCCCAATGCAATCGACGATGATTGTCAGGCATGGTGTTCAGGTTACCCCTGAATGTCTTGATCTCTTCGAGCTGATTCTGAGCCGGGTCAAAACCATCGGCTCGACCTCGAACGAGTAAATTCTTGAATTCACCAGTCACGCTCACTTCCGCCTGATAGGGCGGGGCGCGCCGTGACGTAACCAACCCGTGCCCGGCAATGCCTTCTTGCGCGGAGGGAGAAGGGGTGAAGCGGAGATCGAGATCACCTTGCTTGGCAGTGAACTCGCACAATGCGCGCACCGATACCGTATATTTCATTCGTAGCAGCCACCTGTTTAATCCGTTTTTATCCGGCAGATGCTTCCTATTTTCCCATAGATTTATTATGGTCCGGTTGTCCTGTCGTTAATCGCTTAATGCATCATTGATGAAATTGCTTGCCTCTACAGTTCGATGCAGTTGAGTGTTTGTCTGCTTGTTCTTTGCAGCCTGTTAAAATCGGTGGGATGCACCCCATTCCCTACTGGTCTCTTTCCGGTTTTTATTTTTTTCATTTCGCTTTCATTGGCGCATTTGCTCCTTACTGGGGCCTGTATCTCAAATCCCTTTCCTTCAGTGCCTTTCAGATCGGGATACTGATGTCACTGCTGCATGTAACGCGTGTTTTTGCGCCAACTGCCTGGGGCTGGCTTGCCGACCATACAGGGAAACGATTGCTGATCGTCCAACTGGCTGCGATTACCGGATTGATAAGCTATTGCGGGGTTTTTTTTGGCGAATCATTCGCCTGGATGGCTGCAACGATGGCGCTGATGAGTTTTTTCTGGAGTGCATCGTTGCCGTTAATCGAGGCCACTACGCTTTCTTACCTTGGCGAAAGTACCGCCAAATACGGACGTATCCGAGCGTGGGGTTCACTCGGGTTTATTTTCGCGGTAATTGGTGTCGGTTATCTGCTGGATGCCATGAACATCACCTCGTTGTTATGGGCGGTGTTGGGATTCAAGCTGGGTATCGTAATTTGTTCCCGTCAGATTCCAGAAACCGAAATAATGCTTCACCCTGCCGACAGTCTGTCTGTACGGCAGATATTCGGGCGTCCGGAAGTGCTGGCTTTTTTTGCCGCTTGTTTTTTGATGGCCCTTGCTCACGGACCCTATTACACTTTTTATTCGATTTATTTGGTGGAGCACGGTTACAGCAAGAGTATTGTCGGCTGGTTATGGGCGACAGGCGTCATATGCGAAATCGGCGTATTTTTTCTCATGCCGCAGCTCATGCATCGATTCCGCCTGAAGCAGATTATGGCTTTCAGTTTCGGTTGTGCGATAGCGCGCTTTTTAATGATAGGCTGGGGAGTGGAATGGCCGATTATCGTATTGCTGGCGCAAATATTGCACGCCGCGACATATGGAGCGCATCATGCCACTGCGATGGTGGTTGTCCATCATTTCTTTCGCGGACGTCATCAGGCCAAGGGGCAGGCTCTCTATACCAGCCTCACGTTCGGCCTCGGCGGCACGTTTGGAGGCATATTCAGCGGTTATGTCTGGGAGGAGCTAGGGCCGGGCCTTGCATTCACCACGAGCGCAGTGGCCGTTTTGCTCGGCTTGGGATTGGTAGTGTGGAAGATGAACGTTGACGGTGATAAAAAGTGAAGTTAAAAGGTAGCCTATTCTCATCTATTTCTTGCTGCCTCATTATGGGATAATCTCAAATTCCCTGCGAATTCCATAAGATGCAAACCTTATACGATAAACTCTGGCAAAGCCATGTGGTACATGAAGAATCCGATAAACCGGATGGAATGACGCTGCTCTACATTGATCGCCACTTGGTGCATGAAGTTACCAGCCCGCAGGCATTTGAGGGACTGAAGCTGGCTGGGCGCAGGCCTTGGCGGCTGGATTCGATTCTTGCTGTGGCTGATCATAATGTGCCCACCACCGGGCGTAGCCGCGGTATCAGTGACCCGATATCACGCCTGCAAGTGGAGACTCTTGACCAGAATTGCGAGGAATTGGGCATCACCGAATTCAGGATGAACGATCTGCGTCAGGGTATTGTTCATGTGATCGGTCCGGAGCAGGGCGCTACGCTGCCTGGCATGACGGTGGTATGCGGTGATTCGCACACAAGCACGCATGGCGCCTTCGCCTGCCTCGCTTTTGGCATAGGTACGTCGGAAGTGGAGCACGTGCTGGCGACGCAGTGCCTGCTGATGAAAAAAGCAAAAGCGATGCAGGTTTCGGTCGAAGGCGAACTTGGGCATGGCATCACTGCCAAGGACATCGCACTTGCCGTCATTGGTGAAATTGGTACGGCGGGCGGTACCGGATACGCCATCGAATTCGCCGGCGGCGCCATACGCGCGCTTTCCATGGAGGGGCGCATGACGCTCTGCAATATGGCCATCGAAGCGGGTGCCCGCGCCGGCATGATAGCCGTAGACGATACCACTATCGAGTACATCAGGGGCCGCCCTTTCGCGCCAAAAGGTGATTTATGGGATAAAGCGGTTGCTCACTGGAGCGCCCTGAGAAGCGACCCGGACGCAACCTTCGATCGAACAGTGAGGTTGGACGCGGCACAGATCAAGCCGCAAGTCACTTGGGGAACCTCTCCGGAAATGGTGACGACTGTCGACGGCAAGGTACCGGATCCATCCCGAATATCCGATGCGGTGAAGCGTCACGACATGGAGCATGCGCTCAAATACATGGGGCTTGCCCCCAATACGCCGATTAGTGAAATTTGCCCGGACAAGATATTCATTGGTTCCTGTACTAATTCGCGCATTGAAGACCTGCGGGCGGCGGCAGAAGTGGTAAAAGGCAGACACATAGCCGCGAATATCAAGCTCGCCATGGTCGTACCGGGTTCCGGCCTGGTAAAGTATCAGGCGGAGCAGGAAGGGCTGGACAAGATATTTCGTGAAGCGGGATTTGAATGGCGCGAACCGGGCTGCTCCATGTGTCTTGCGATGAATGACGATCGGCTCGCTCCGGGAGAACGTTGCGCTTCCACGTCTAATCGTAATTTTGAAGGCAGGCAGGGTCCCGGAGGCCGCACCCATCTTGTGAGCCCCGCGATGGCCGCAGCGGCAGCGGTGGCGGGACACTTTGTGGATGTGCGGGATATGTATTAATATTACGATGAAAAAGAGTTTTATTTTTATTAAAAGAGGAGGTTGTATGAAAATGTTGTCCGCAATGATTGCATTGATCGCTGTTTTCCAGTTGTCCGCATGTAATACCTTAGGTGGGGTAGGGAAGGATATCCAGCGAGGTGGGGAGGCAGTTGAGAAATCGTCAAAGTAGGTAGTGGAAAAATTTCATTCCTGTGAGGGGCTGGTAGCGCCGTTGGACCGTGCAAACATCGATACCGACGCTATCATACCCAAACAGTTTCTCAAATCCATCAAGCGATCCGGTTTCGGGCAGAATCTGTTCGATGAATGGCGTTATCTGGATCACGGCGAACCGGGGATGGACGTCACCCAGCGCAGGCTTAATCCTGATTTCATACTCAACCTGCCTCGTTATCATGGTGCACAAATATTGCTTGCGCGCGCGAATTTCGGCTGTGGTTCAAGCCGGGAGCATGCGCCATGGGCTCTTCAGGATTACGGCTTCCAGGTGATCATCGCGCCCAGCTTCGCCGATATTTTTTTCAACAATTGCTTCAAGATTGGCCTGCTGCCCGTTGTGCTCGACGCAAGCAACGTGGATCAGTTGTTCCGCGAAGCACAGGCAACTGAAGGTTATCGCCTGGTTGTTAATTTGGAAGAGCAATCGGTAACTACGCCCGGCGACGAGTCCTTTTTCTTCGATGTCGATCCTTTTCGCAAGCACAGTCTATTGAACGGCCTGGATGAAATTGGTCTGACATTGCAACATGCGGACAAGATCAGGACATTCGAGGGGAAGCATCGCGCAGCACAGCCATGGCTGTTTACATGAAAGTTTTTACTGGTTAAAAGGGCATTTTACGGGCCTCTATAAAATTGGAAATTCCAAATAAGCTCATTTTGCCACCTCAGGACGCAAACGAAACTTTATTGTGCCACACCTTTCAACATATAAGCGGTAACGCTTCTGAGTAACGCAGTATCACGACGAAATTTGGATTCATTGAGGTGTCCTTTATGAAAATCGCAATCCTGGCCGGTGACGGTATTGGTCCGGAAATTGTCGCGCAAGCGGTGCGAATACTGGAGGCCTTGAAGAGCGACGGGTTAAAATTCGAACTGGAACCAGGCTTACTGGGCGGTTGCGCGGTCGATGCGGCCGGCGAGCCATTTCCAGAGGCGACGCGCAGGCTTGTTGCCGACGCCGATGCGGCCATACTGGGTGCTGTAGGCGGTCCGCGATACGACACGCTGCCGCGTCAGTTGAGACCCGAACAGGGTTTGCTCGGCATACGTAAAATGCTTGGTTTGTTTGCCAATCTGCGCCCGGCGATGCTTTATCCCGAGCTTGCCAATGCATCGACGCTGAAACCTGAAATCGTGGCGGGCCTGGATCTTCTCATCGTACGGGAGTTGACCGGGGACATTTATTTTGGCGAGCCACGTGGTATCGAATGGCGAGATGGTCAACGCATTGGTTTTAATACCATGGTTTATAGCGAAGCAGAAATATGCAGAATTGCTCGCGTGGCCTTCCAGGCAGCGCAGAAGCGCAATCGCAGGCTTTGTTCGGTGGACAAGATGAACGTGCTCGAATGTACACAATTGTGGCGCGATGTGGTTACTGAGACTGCGAAAGACTATCCGGACGTGGAACTCTCGCATATGCTGGTGGATAATGCCGCGATGCAGTTGGTGCGCAACCCCAGGCAATTCGATGTAATCGTAACGGGCAACATGTTCGGCGATATCCTGTCAGATGAGGCTTCCATGCTGACCGGCTCAATCGGCATGTTGCCCTCGGCATCGCTGGACGATAGGAACAAGGGGTTGTATGAGCCGATACATGGTTCGGCCCCGGATATTGCTGGTAAGGATTTGGCCAATCCGCTGGCAACAATATTATCGGCGGCGATGATGCTGCGCTACACGTTCGATCATGAAGCGGCAGCGGCGCGTATTGAGAATGCGGTAAAAAAAGTGCTGGCGCAGGGTTACCGTACTGAAGATATTTATGAATCGGGAATGAAGAAGGTCGGCACCGCGAAAATGGGCGACGCGGTTCTGGCAAATATGTAGTACACAGGCAGCAAGAGGGCGGGAACCGGTTCCTGAAGAGAGAGGCGATCAATGAAACGAGTCGGATTTATTGGCTGGCGCGGCATGGTGGGTTCAGTACTCATGCAGCGAATGCGGGAAGAAAATGATTTTGCATTGGTTGAGCCGATATTTTTCACTACTTCCCAGAAGGGCGGCAAAGGGCCCGATATCGGCCGCGAAATATCGCCCCTGAAAGATGCGTACAACATAGACGAACTCAAGGGGATGGATATTCTCATTTCCTGCCAGGGAGGTGATTATACCAGTGCGGTTTTCGAAAAGCTGCGTCGGACAGGCTGGCAAGGTTATTGGGTCGATGCCGCATCAACGCTGCGCATGGGGCAGGACGCTGTCATTATACTTGACCCGGTCAATCTACCGGTAATCAAGCAGGCGCTGCACGATGACGTGAAGAATTACATCGGCGGCAATTGCACTGTGAGCTTGATGCTGATGGCGGTCGGTGGATTGTTCGAAGAAGACCTTGTGGAATGGATGAGCGCCATGACTTATCAGGCGGCTTCCGGCGCCGGCGCGCAAAACATGCGTGAATTACTGATGCAGATGGGTGAAGCGCATCGAGTGGCAAAAGACTTATTGGACGATCCAGCTTCGGGCATACTTGATATTGACCGGGAAGTGGCGGGGACAATGCGCAACGGGAATTTTCCAACCGAGAATTTCGGCGTGCCGCTGGCTGGTAGCCTTATCCCCTGGATAGATAGGGATCTTGGC
>JALYOY010000097.1 GCA_030856655.1 Pseudomonadota bacterium
AACAAACGTTTCCTGCTCAAGGTAGATAAGGAACGTCTCGAGTCGGCACCGGGATTCGATAAAGATAAGTGGCCGGATATGGCGGATCCAACATGGCAGAACACGATCCATTCTTACTATGGGACAAAACCCTACATCGGGCCCACGGACACACCGGATGTCCCTTACGATGACACACCCTACACGCAACAACCCCCACCGAAGAATTTAGATTCCGGACGAATAAGTTGAGTAGGTGGTGTGGCTCTAGCCCCTGTCCCCACTCAAACGGAAGCATGTGTATCTATTTTGCGACGGTTTGCAACTGATTACGTTAAATCAGCGGCGTGTTTCACGACAGAAAAGAGGCGATAACATAAGCAGTTAATTTTCCACTCGCTATCTTGGGTTCGCTAAGCCTTTTAAGATGGGCGGACGTGAGGCGGCGGAAAATTACCGACCAGCCCCGCCGCCTTATCTATGCGACAGGAATCATATTCGTAAGATAAACGGCTGGAACAGGCGAGAAGGTAACAAGGGAAATTTGTAAAGCCATCGCACCCATCGCCATCGCGATTTAAATTGGAAATCGCATGTCTTCAGAAAAACCAATTGTTCTTATCACAGGTTCAGAAGGTCGGATCGGCAAGGGAATTGCTGCAGCACTGGGGGATAACTATACGATTGTCGGTTTCGAGCAAAAATGCGACGACAATACCCATTGCATTACCGTCGACATTTCGTCCGATGAAGCAATGTCCAGTGCCTGCGAGCAACTACGGCAACGCTATGGGCGCCGCATTGCGTCGGTCATTCATCTGGCTGCCTTTTACGATTTCTCAGATGAGCCGAATCCTTTGTACGATGAAGTCAATGTTCGGGGAACACAGCGTCTGTTGAAGGCGCTTGATTCGTTCGAGGTCGAACAGTTTGTATATGCCAGCACCATGCTGGTGCATGCGCCCACAGAGCCGGGTTTGCCGATTCGCGAGGAAGGGCCGCTGGAGCCAAAATGGCCTTACCCGAAATCGAAGGCAGCGGCGGAGAATGAGGTAGGCGCGCACCATGGGTGCATACCGATCGTGATATTGCGTTTAGCCGGAGTCTACACCGATTGGGGCGAAGTGCCATCTCTGGCTACGCAGATTCAACGCATTTATGAGCGGCAGATGCAGAGTCACGTATTTCCCGGCAACATATCGCATGGTCAGTCATTCGTACATTTGGATGACGTCGCGCGTGCATTTCGTCAAGTAGTCGAACGCCGCAATCACTTGCCTGCTGAGACTACGATGCTGATCGGTGATCCGATCACGGAAAGTTATGAAGGGCTACAGAACTTAATGGGTCAACTGATCCATGGTGAAGCCTGGAGTACGCATCAGGTTCCTAAAACAGTTGCGGTTGCTGGCGCATGGTTGCAGAACAAAATGGAAGATGTTATTCCCGATGCCATTGATCGCGGTATTGAACCCTTCGTAAAACCGTTCATGGTCGCCCTGTCTGACGATCATTTCGAACTGGATGTTTCACGCGCCCGGAAACTTTTGAATTGGCGGTCCAGGCATACGCTGCGTGAAACCTTGCCGAAAATTATCGGTCATCTGAAAACTAGCCCCGGAGCGTGGTACAAGCGCAATAAAATTCCGCTGCCGCTGTGGCTGGAGGATATTGAAGATAGCCGCTTTCCGAGCCCAACGCTAATCGACGGCAACCGTAAACAGGAGCATAGTGAACACTTGCAAACCCTGTGGTGTCATTTTGCCAACGTAGCGCTGGGATTGTGGCTGATATCGAGTCCGTTTATTTTCGGACTGTCGGAATCCTGGATGATAGCCGAGGAACCTGCCTCACCCACACAGCGTGGAGTGGCGTTGTCCTCTACGTGGATGACCGCGAGCGATGTCATAACAGGCTTGCTGATCGTGATTTTTGGTTTGCTATCGCTATCGCGCGACTACGGTTGGGCGCGCTGGGTCACAGCGCTTTTCGGTGTCTGGTTGTTGTTCGCGCCGCTTCTCTTCTGGACTTCGAGCGCGGCAGCCTACGCCAGTGATACCTTGGTGGGCGCACTCGTCATTTTGTTTGCGGTGGTGGTGGCACCGCCGCCCGGCATCAGTCCTATCGCCCGAATGACGGGCGCCGACTCGCCGCCAGGCTGGAGCTATAGCCCTTCCGGGATGACCAATCGCATGCCGATTGTAGCGCTTGCATTTGTGGGCTTATTTCTTTCACGTTATATGGCTGCGTTTCAACTGGGTCATATTGATCGCGCCTGGGATCCGTTCTTTGATGATGGCACCATGCGCATCATTACTTCCGACGTATCCGAGGCATGGCCGGTTGCGGATGCAGGGCTGGGCGCCACGGTTTATGTAATGGAAATCGTTACCGGTATCATCGGCGACAAACGGCGCTGGCGCACTATGCCATGGATCGTTCTGTTCTTCGGCATATTGATTGTGCCGCTCGGCGTAGTCAGTATTTTTTTCATCATCATCCAACCGATTGTAATCGGCACCTGGTGCACTCTGTGTCTGGCCGCATCGTTAGCCATGCTGCTACAGATTCCGTATTCTTTCGACGAAATCCTGGCAACGCTACAGTTCCTGAAAGACCGGCGACAAAAAGGAAAATCGTTATGGCATGTTTTGTGGCATGGTGACACGATGGAAGGCGGCAAGGCGGATGATTCGGCCCAATTCGACGCGCCAGCGATGGCCGTGCTGCGCGAAATAATGCAGATGGGAGTACGGTTCACATGGACCATGCAGGCGAGTGTCGTAATCGGTATTGCACTGATGTTTACACGAGCCCTCTTCGATACCACCGGGTCCGCTGCCAATAGCGATCATGTAATCGGTTCGCTTGTGGTCACCTTCTCGATCATGGCGTTGAGCGAAGTGGGACGTCCATTGCGCTTTATCAACATTCTCTTTGGAGGATGGCTGATTGCGGCACCTTGGCTGCTAACCGGATATTCGGGCTTGGCAGGCGCGGCAGATGTTGTTGCCGGTGTATTGCTGATTCTGCTCGCGTTGCCGCTTGGCCCGATTTATAGCCATTACGGCGCGTGGGATCGATGGGTCTCGATCGGTACGGTGAAGAAGCACTGAGTGGATTTCGCCAACGCAGAAAATATGTCTGATAAAACGAAAACACCGTTGCCTGTTGACTGAGTCAACTGTCTTCTTCGCAACAAACCCGAGGATAGCCTGACTATCCGAAGCATGAACTGCATTTTACTGAAAGACCGTAATAATAGGATTTACAACATATCCGGAGAAATGCTGGTACGCAAAACCATCTCCACAATGCCGCCCTTCGTTTTGTGACTGAACCACCAAACGGCACCTTTCCGGATGTTCCATTCCATGGGGTCGCCCGACATAAGCAATGCCGCAACTTCTCCTAGCGTAGGCTGATGGCCTACCACCACAACTGCACCTTTAGCATCCGGCCAGCCGGCGGCGGCAACAATTGCTTTCGCGGAGGCACCTGGGCCGATTTCCCTGACGGTCTCAAAATCGTCGTCAAGGGCCGCTGCCGTCTGCTGGGTGCGCTTGGTGGGACTAGCGATAATGCGCATGTGTTTCGGTAATCTTGGCTTTAGCCATTCAGCCATGACCTGCGCTTGTTTTAATCCCTTGTCGGTGAGTTTGCGTGTGTTATCGGGTACGCTGTCTTCAGCTTCGGCGTGACGCCATAGAATGAGTTCCATAATTTTCCCCCACAGTAAAGTCGTTGGCAGCTGAGTTCGCTTATATGCGCTGAAACCTGGACGCGCTCTTCGCGGTCACACATGATCTTCGTCAGGCAGGAATCGTCTTCTTCTAAGGACAATCAGACTCAAAAAGGTGTACTGGTTTTGAGCCTCCGCTATGGGAGGCGGTATCAGTAACCCCATTTTCGCGGCAGGAAATGAATATTGCAGAAATGGCGGGTTAACCACCCGCCATTTTCCGCAATTAGGACTTCAACGCTGAAAGCGGGGCGCCAAAGTTGATGTGGAAAGGTGCTCCGTTGATCACCATTGCCGGTACCGACTTGACGCCAGCTGCTTCTGCAGCCGCTATTTTATCCGATTGCTCGCCGAGATTTACGATTTCAACGTCATAACGTTGAGGATCCAGAGCATCGGCGATCTGTTGCTCGGCTTCAACACAAACAGGGCAGCCAGCGTGATAAAAGGTAGCAGGTGTTTTCATAGTCGATTTCTCCAAAATTTAGATGTCAGTGGGGGCTACCCACGTTCGCAAGAACCAGTCAAAACAGCGACCATGCGACAAGGTGATTATAACCGAAGACCCGGAGGGCATCAAAGGGTGCGGGTGTTGACTTCTCTGTCTGCTGAAAAATTCCCATGAAGGACTCCGGCGGCCAAATACTTATTCTCAAGCAGACAAGATATTTTTTACGATTTATTTTCCCTCTTTAACGCTAATGCCAATGCATACAGCATATTTTTGCTTTCGCCGGTTATTTCGGCGGAGAGCCTGACAGCTTGTTTTAGCGGCAGGTCTCCCAGTAACAGCTTCAGTGTGTGTCGAGCCTTATCACTGATCTCATCTTCATTTTCCAATTCCGCACCCGACACCAGGAGCACGAATTCGCCCTTTTGCCGGTTGACATCAGCTTGGAGCCAAATGAGGGCGTCGCCCAAGACACAGCTGTGGATGGTCTCGAATAGTTTTGTCAGTTCTCTGGCAATGGTGAGTTGACGGTGGATACCCAACACTTCCGCCAAAGTCGCCATGCAGTCAAGGATACGGTGGGGCGCTTCGTAAAATATCAGAGTGTGAGGCTGCGATTTTAATTCTTCCAGTTCGCGTCGGCGTGGCCCGGCGCTGACCGGCAGAAAACCGTAAAATAAATAATGGGGCGCAGTGATCCCCGCTGCCGACAGAGCGCACACTGCCGCATTTGCGCCAGGAATTGGCACGACCTTGTACCCCTGAGTCCGCACTATATTTACCAGAACGTTTCCGGGATCGGAGACTCCGGGCGTACCAGCGTCTGTGACAAGGGCAACGGATTTTCCATCCATGAGCAAGCTTGCAACTTTTTTTGCCGTAGCGCGTTCGTTGTGCCGGTGCGAAGCCATCATCTTCTTAACTAATGAGTAATGTGCCAATAAATGCCCAGTGGTGCGGGTGTCCTCGGCGGCAACAATATCCACCTGAGCGAGTATATCCAATGCCCGGAGGCTAATGTCGCGAAGGTTTCCGATCGGTGTGGCAACGACGTATAACGTGCCCGGTGGTATCATAATTTTATGGAGGGTTGTTCAAGCCCGCGATTGCTGGCGAATAAGATGTTATGCGTTGATCGAGGTAACGTCATAAGCTATGCATTATCGATGCATTTAACTGCACTTGTTAGGATAATAACAAATAAGAGCGATGGGCCATGAAAGGTAGCGAGGCGGAGAGGTATGCCGAAAAATTTCTGCTACTGCGGAACCTTGTTCTGCTTCATAGAAACTACCGCTGTCGCTTTGGAGAAATTGATCTCATCATGCGCGAGGGAACGACGCTGGTATTCGTCGAGGTTCGGTTGCGCACAAACCCTGTTTTTGGTGGCGCCGCGGCTAGCATCACGTTATCCAAGCAGAGGAAGCTATTACTTACCGCGCGTCATTACCTTGCTTCATTGAAAGCCGAGCCTCCGTGCCGCTTTGATGCAGTGTTACTATCCGCTTGCGACGATCAGAATATTGAATGGCTCAGGAACGTTTTCGGCGAATAGCGGGATAGCTCGTCCTGAATTTTGGGCCGGAAACGGAAGCTGGCATGACTATAGCCTGCACTGATCGCCTTGCGCCTTTACGTAAATTAGCCCCCACTTCGCTTGGCTCGCTATCATCAATACTTATCATATTAAGTATTTGCGAATCGCGATAAAATGGCGCGGGAGCAACACCATGTCTATGCTTTCCGGGTATTCATGCCTTGAAAAATCATCCTGGACTAACAGGGCATCGTGATTAATTAACTACTATTAGAGGGACTTGATGAAAAATTCGAATCGGAAATGGCTGCTTTTACTTGTATTGCTGTTTCCACTTCTTTCTGGCTGCGCGCTGCTAATCGCGACTGGTGTTGTATCCGGGGTTGGCACAGGTGTAGCAGTATCTCAGGATCGGCGTACCAGTGGCATTTTCCTGGAGGATGAAGGCATTGAGTTAAAAAGCGCTCAGCGTATCAGTGATAAATTCGGCGGCAACGTTCATGTCAACGTCACCAGCTTTAATCGTAATGTATTGCTGACCGGCGAGGCTCCAACCGAGGGCGCAAAAAAGGAGATTGGCAACCTGGTTAAAGGTGTGGAAAACGTACGCAATGTCACCAACGAGATTGCAATCGCTGGCATTAGCTCGTTTATGTCTCGCAGTAATGATGCGTTGATTACCTCTAAAGTCAAAGGTCGCTTTATGGATTCGGGTAAGTTTCAGATCAACCATGTAAAAGTAGTGACAGAGAACAGTATGGTCTATTTACTGGGATTGGTAAAACGTAAGGAAGTGGAAAGTGCGGTTGAGCTTGCCAGTTCCACCAGTGGGGTACAAAAGGTGGTGAAAGTATTTGAATACCTGGATTGATCCAGCACTGGATATCGAAACCTCTGACTTCTCTCCATATGCTTCCGCTTAGCTTTGTCACTAGACTTGCGAACCTACTCCCCTCAGAGCGACTTCTCACCGATGCCGTGGACTGTTATGCCTACGCCTACGACAATAGCCGTAAAATTTTCTCGCCCGATGCGGTGGCATTTCCCATTACTCCCTTAGAAGTGCAAGGTATAGTGGCGCTTTGCAATGATTATAAAATACCGCTCACGCCGCGTGGGCGCGGCACCGGTACATCGGGAGGAAGTCTTCCTGAGCAAGGTGGCGTAGCATTATCCTTGGAACGGATGCTGCGCATTATTTCGGTTGACCCTGCCAATCGGGTGATTGTGGCTGAGCCGGGTGTTCTCAACCAATCGGTACAGGATGCCGCCAAACCCTATGGTTTTTTTTGGCCGCCCGATCCTTCGAGCGCAGCGTACTCGAGCATAGGCGGAAACCTGGCCACCTCCGCCGGCGGCCCACGCGCCGTCAAATACGGGACTACTCGCGAACATGTGCTGGGGTTGAAAGCAGTAACTGGAGCAGGTGAGTTTATTAAAACCGGTTGCTATACCACTAAAGGCGTGGTGGGCTACGATCTCACACGACTTTTAATCGGTTCCGAGGGCACACTAGCGGTTATCACCGAGGCAACGCTCAAACTTACTTCCCTTCCTCAAGCTCGCAGCGGTCTCGTTGCGCATTATCGTGATGCCAGGAGCTGTGCGGCAGCAATAGTTCAGATTATGGGCCTCCCTCAAGTTCCAAGCGCGCTGGAATTTCTGGATGAGGGCTCACTCAACTTGATACGTAGCCGCTTTCCCGACATGCTGCCGGCCGACGCCGGCGCCATGCTGATGATTGAGGTGGACGGACCGTCCAGCTATATTTCGGAGTCACGTGCGTCGATTCTTACCGCCTCCCGCAATGCCGGGCTGATCCATGCGGAGGAGGCTGCGGATGCCGCCGCCTTATGGCTGGCCCGCAAGACACTATCCCCATTATTGCGTGATATCGCGCCAAAGAAAATTAATGAGGATGTCGTTGTGCCGGTTTCGGCATTACCTGAATTTCTGGACGGATTGGCGCAGCTGAGCAATAAGTATCGAATTGCGAACGTTAATTTTGGTCACGCCGGTAATGGTAATATTCACGTTAATCTGCTGGTGAACCCGGATTTCGCGGACGAGATGGACCGAGCGGAGAAGTGCTTGGATGAGGTATTCGACCTGGTAATCGGACTCAATGGCACCCTGTCGGGCGAGCATGGGGTTGGCAGCGAAAAACGCGCCTATGTCGGCAAGGAGATTGATGCATCAACGCTGGCATTAATGAAAGAAATCAAGCGGATATTTGACCCCAGTAATATTCTTAATCCTGGAAAGCTGTTCCCGTGACCTTATTAAGACCCCCCGTAATTTTTCGAAACGGGGAGTACTGCACGGCGCGGCCCCGATTTGTTTGGCTATAACTTATTATCCGGACGTTCTCAGCAATTCTGCGATATCTCTCGCGAAAACATCGCTACCTGTGCCGTTACTCACATACAGCCTAAGTTTCCCCCCGGCATCAAAAACATAAGTACCCGTAGAGTGATCCACAGTGTGGTGGTCCTGCGACAGCCCCGTCTGTTTCTGATAAGCAACCTTGAACTCGCTGGCGATATCTTTAGTTGCCTGCGCGTTTCCGGATAGGCCCAGGAAGGCCGGATTGAAGGCGGATAGATATTGCTTAAGCTGCGCGGGGGTATCGCGTTCCGGATCTACCGTAATGAATAATACTTGCACGCGCGCCGCATCCTTGCCAAGCTTTTGCATGGCGGCAGCGAGCTCCCCCATGGTGGCGGGACACATATCGGGACAATGGGTGTAGCCGAAAAATACTACCACCGCTTTGCCCCTGTAGTCGGCTAGGGAACGAATTTCACCTGTATGGTCAGCAAGCTTGAAATCCCTGCCGAAATCGGCGCCGCTGATATCTGTTGAAAGGAACGTTGGCTTTACAGTGTTTCCGCAACCTGCCAGACAAAATAACACGGACCCCACTATAAGCGCGTAGAAATTAAGGCGCCTCATGAAACTAGTCAGAAGCGGACGTAATGATCCACGAGCAGGACGGTAAACAGGGCGGCTAAATAAAATATCGAATAGCGAAATGCTTTTCGCGCAAGCTGATCACTATAATCAAGGTATATTTTTAGCGCGTAATACAAAAATACTGCGTCTAATGCCACTGCGCCGATAAGGTAGATGAGCCCGCTCATCTGTGTGGCGTAGGGCATCAATGTCACGGCGATGAGTATCAGCGTATACAGTAATACATGCAGACGGGTAAATTTGTCGCCATGGGTTACAGGTAGCATCGGCATCCCCACTTTGGCGTACTCCAGCTTGCGGTAGAGCGCCAGCGCCCAGAAATGGGGAGGAGTCCATGCGAAGATTATGAGAAACAGCAGCAGCGCATCGGATGATACCTCGCCTGTTACCGCTGTCCAGCCCAACACAGGTGGCATTGCGCCGGAAGCGCCACCAATCACGATGTTCTGCGGAGTCATGGGCTTCAGTATTACGGTGTAGATAATTGCGTAACCGACGAAGGTGCCCAAAGTGAGCCACATGGTCAGCGGATTCACCAGTTGATGGAGAACCAGTAAGCCCGTTCCGCCAATTAATGCCAGAAAAAAGAGGGTTTCCGGCGACGTGACCTTCCCCCTTGGCAAGGGCCTGCCCCGCGTGCGCGCCATAATTGCGTCGAGCTTCTGTTCTACCAGACAGTTTACTGCCGCCGCCGCGCCTGCCACGAAAGCAATTCCCAACGTGCCGAAGATCAGCGCGTTTAATGGTACGGCACCTGGAACCGCAAGAAACATACCGATAAATGCGGTGAAAACGATGAGCGATACGACCCTCGGTTTCGTTAATCGATAAAATTCCTGCATACGTGAAGCGGTTTGCTGCCAAGCTAAATTAGTAGCCATAATTTTCATCTCCTGACCTATCGCAGGCGAAATGCCTGTCCATACAGATTTGATAAACCCAAGCAAACTGCCCGAGATTTCTTCCTAATTACGCGGAGCCCGACTTCCTTAAACCGTCATGCCGTTCAGCCGTATCTCAATGTTTCACGTCGGCCGAACCCATTGCATGTTCCATTTGAGAGACCTGAAGCAATCGCTTAAGATCTTTTACCATTTTCGCAGGATCCGGATTTTTAGGAAAACGCATCATCAGATTTCCCATAGGGTCTATAAGATAAATATGATCGTGTTGCGATGCTTTTGCCGGAATCGATGCGAGTATCTCGCTATCTTTTGCGCTAATAAACCAGCTGTCCTTGAAGTCATTCAGGAGCTTTGGCTCGGGCACCTCGCCATTGTCAATCAGCCATACCCGCTCTATCCGATTCATTTCCTTGTTTTGGACCAAACGCACTTGACGCATGTAATATAATTTTTTACGACATTGCTCATCGCATTTCCCCGAGTCAACCATCAGCAGCACCCATTTTCCCCGTAACTGACGGATACGAAAAATAGTATTATCGCGCTGATTCAGCGCAGTGCCCGCCATTGGCTTAACGTCCAGTAATTCGCCGTAATTAATACTGGAAGGCCTTACCTCCCCAAAAAAAAGCAGATAAGAAGCAATAATCGGCGCGCACATCAGTAGCAGCAATAAGATCAGCGTGCTCCGACTTGTTTTATTTGCTTTGGTCGCGCTCTCGTTTGACACTTAACACCAAATAAATAATGAATACGGCCAGCGCCATTCCGAACCATTGAAACGCATAACCTAGATTCCTGGCGGCTCCTGAATCCGGCCGTACCCACTGGCGCACCAAACCGTCTTTCACACCATCCTGTTGCAGTATCATCACCGGCTGCAGTGTCAACCCGGTAGCACCGCGATAGCGCTCCAGATCAAGGTTTTCCCATACCCGGCCCGATACCATCTCCTTGGAGAGCTCGAGTGTCTTCTGTACCGCTGTCGTTGCAACCCCTGACACAATTATTGGGCCATCCTGTGTAGCCACCTGCGGCAATTTGCTACGGTCACGGTCAGCGGCCGCCCAGCCCCTATTCACCAGAACATGCATTGAACTTGCACCGATTTTTAGCGGCGTGATGATGTGGTAACCAGCAACGCCCTGGTGGATCTTGTTATCAAGAAAAATCGTATGCTCGGATAAATACACACCATGTGCTTCAACCCGACGGTATCGGAAATCCTCGAGATTGACTGGAACTGTCGGTAACGCGATCGCTGGTTGACCCGAGAGCAGGTCAAGCTGCTCCTGCCTTGATTCCTTTTCCTGAGCTCTGGAAAGTTGCCAGTTGCCAAGTTGCAGCATGATGAATATGACACCTGCTGCAGCTACTGTTGACCATAATCGCAGCGTGAAATGCCAGCCTGAAATAGTCATTGGATAGTATGCAGAACTCGGCTAAACTTATTCCTGAAACCAGCAATTATTGGAATTAACCTTGAAAATCGTCGTTGTACTATTTCTGTTCTTCATACTCGCCAGCCTGGCATCCGCCTTATATTACATGATCAAAGACAAGGGGCAGGGCACGCGCGCAGTCAGGTCCCTGACCTTGCGCGTTGGTTTGTCGGTGCTCCTCTTCGCCTTACTTATGCTGGGGACTTATTTGGGCTTTATCCAGATTAGCGCCTAAGTAAGGTTTGCTTAGAGATTGTTATATCAGCCAGTAAACAAAAATGAACAATCCCAGCCAAACCACGTCCACGAAGTGCCAGTACCACGCAACCCCTTCAAAACCAAAATGATTCTCGGGCGTAAAGTGGCCCGCCATGACGCGACACCATATAACCAGCAACATAATCGAACCCAGCGTCACGTGGAAGCCGTGAAACCCGGTCAGCATGTAAAAAGTGGCACCGTAGGCGCCAGTAGTCAGCTTCAGGTTGAGGTCGGCATAGGCATGGCCATATTCATATGCCTGTAACCCAACAAAGAGAAACCCTAGGGCAAACGTAAGGAACAAGCCCATTTTAAGCTGGCCGCGTTTATTCAGCTTAAGCGCCCAGTGAGCCCAGGTAACCGTCACGCCCGATGTCAGCAGTATCAGGGTATTGATAGCCGGAAGACCCCAAGGCCCCATGGGCATGAACTTCTCGCTGATACCGGGGCCTGCGGTGGGCCAGTCTCCCGTGAATTCCGGCCAAAGAATTTTATGCTCCAAGTCAGAAAGCCACGGAATCGAATAGATCCGCATATAGAACAGCGCTCCGAAAAAGGCTGCGAAAAACATCACTTCGGAAAAAATGAACCAGCTCATTCCCCAGCGGAAAGATTTATCCACCTGCTCATTGAATTTGCCGCTCTCGCTTTCTCGCGCCACCTGGCCAAACCACCCGAAAAGCATGTATATAAGTATGGCAAAGCCGATCGCCAGCAGGCCATATCCGAGCGAAATCTTGTTGACCGAAAATGCGGCACCGAAACCCATGAACAATAGCGCTATTGACCCCACGATAGGCCAAGTGGATGGCGCTGGAACGTAATAATGACCGTGACCTGCTTCTTGGCTCATGCTCAATCTCCCGCGTATAATTAATTAGTTTCTAATTCGTTACAAATTTAACCAGCAATAGCACACCCGCCACAAACAACGCCGCACCAAGGATACCGGCGATAATCACTTGCCCCATTGTCAGCGTTGCCGCATCGTTGTCGTGATCGGTGTGTTTTCGCACACCAAAAAATGCCCACGATACGGCCTTCATCGCTTGTAGGAATGTCCCCTTGGCGGGTTTACCGGCGCCGTCTTTCAACTTTGGTCCACCCGGGCACCCGTATCCGCAGCGTTATCGCTTCCGAGCTCAAAGAACGTATACGAAATGGTCACGGTATTAAAATCAGTCGAAAGACCGGGCTCAATCATAAACTGTACCGGCATCTGCCTGACCTCATTCGGTTTTAATACTTGCTTGCTAAAACAAAAACACTCGAGCTTCTTTAAATGCTTCGCAAGTAGCTGCGGGCTATAGCTAGGTATTGCCTGCCCGCTGATCTCCCGATTCGAATTATTCCGCACTTCATACATCACCTCTACCAATTCGCCAGGATGTACACGAACGCTGGATTGCATCGGTTTAAACTGCCACGGCAGTCCACGCGTATTTGCGTCTAGCTCTACTGTTATCAAACGGCTCGTATCTACCCGCGTATTTTCCGTTAGCGTATCGGCCTGCAGCAGGTTATTAATCCCTGTAACTTCACAAATCTTTTCGTAAAAGGGCACAAGTGCAAAGCCAAAACCAAACATCACCACTGTAAAAATCAGCAGCTTTTTCATTACTACGGAATTGGCTTGAATTACGCTCATTTCCAGTTTTTAATAATAACTGCTACGAAAAGTGCTATTACGATCACCAGCAGAATCAGCGCTGTTCTGATTGCTCCGCGCTTTCGTTCTGCATCGTCTGCTGACATATCGTACGGTCGGTCCGTCCGCTACTACCTGACTACCGGAGGCGTCTCAAAAGTATGGTAAGGCGCTGGCGATGGCAATGTCCACTCCAGAGTCTTCCCGCCTTCCCATGGGCTCGCCGGCGCTTTCGCTCCGCCGCGGATGCATTTCAACAGTACGTAAAGGAACAGCAGTTGGCTGAAGCCGAAGCCGAAGGCGCCGATACTGGAAATCATGTTGAAGTCGGCAAACTGCAGCGCATAGTCGGGGATACGGCGCGGCATGCCAGCCAGTCCCAGGAAATGCTGCACAAAAAAGGTAAGGTTAAAAAAGAACATTGACAGCCAGAAGTGCCACTTGCCCAGCGTTTCATCATACATGTGCCCGGTCCATTTCGGCAGCCAGTAATAAGCTCCGCCAAATATCGCGAATAGCGCGCCAGACACCAGCACGTAGTGGAAGTGGGCAATCACATAATAGGTATCTTGAACCTGGATATCTATCGGCACGATCGCGCAAATAACACCGCTGAGACCGCCGATGGTAAACAGAAAAATAAAACCGATCGCGAACAGCATGGGTGTCTCAAAGGTCATGGATCCGCGCCACATGGTCGCCGTCCAGTTGAACACTTTCACCCCTGTCGGTATCGCGATCAGCATCGTTGCATACATAAAGAATAGCTGTCCGGTTACGGGCATACCAGCGGTAAACATGTGATGCGCCCAGACGATGCAGGACAGAATGGCGATCGAGGCGGTGGCGTAGACCATCGACGAATACCCGAATAAAGGCTTCCGTGCAAAAGTCGGGATAATTTCCGAAACGATTCCGAACGCCGGCAGAATCATGATATAGACTTCTGGATGTCCGAAGAACCAGAAAATATGCTGGAACATCACCGGGTCGCCGCCGCCTGCCGCGTTAAAAAAGTTGGTTCCGAAATTGCGGTCCGTCAACAGCATCGTGACCGCTCCAGCTAACACGGGCATCACCATCACCAGAAGATACGCGGTGATCAGCCACGTCCAAACAAATAGCGGCATTTTCATCAGCGTCATGCCCGGTGCGCGCATATTAAGAATGGTGGTAATGATGTTGATCGACCCCATGATAGAGGAGGCGCCCATGATATGGAGAGCGAAAATGGCCATATCCATGCCCATGCCCATTTGCACCGAGAGCGGCGGATAAATCGTCCAGCCCCCCGCAGGTGCTCCGCCCGGCACAAAGAACGAGCCCATCAGCAACAGCGCCGCCGGCGGCAACAGCCAGAAACTCCAGTTATTCATGCGGGCAAAAGCCATGTCGGGCGCGCCGATCATCATCGGTATTTGCCAGTTGGCAAAACCGACAAAGGCCGGCATGATGGCCCCGAACACCATTATCAGGCCATGCATGGTGGTGAGCTGATTGAAGAACTCGGGGTTGACGATCTGTATGCCTGGCTGAAACAGTTCGGCGCGGATAGTCAGCGCCATCACACCGCCCGTGAGAAACATGATGAAACTGAACCATAGATACATCGAACCAATATCTTTATGGTTGGTTGTCATCACATAACGCATCAGCCCGGTGGGATGATGGTCGTGCGCGTGTGCAATGTCGTGATCGTGTACTGCTGCCATGGTTTCCTCCTCCTTGATGCTATTTTCTGAATTCGTTAATTTCGGATGGCTGTACTAAGTCGCCCGTTGCATTGCTCCAGGCATTGCGCTCATACGTGACCACCGCCGCGATTTGTACATCAGACAGGTGCTTGAAAGCTGCCATTGCCGTACCGGTTTTCCCGTTCATTATAATGTTGATATGGTCGGCCTTGGGACCGGTAGCGATCTTCGATCCATCCAGTGCGACAAATGTGCCGGGAATGCCCTTGCCATTGACTTGATGACAGGCAACACAGTTAGCCGCATAGACTTTCTCGCCTTCAGCCTTCAACTCCTCTGTTGTGAATTGCTTATTGACATCAACAGCCGTCGCGGCAGATTTCGTTTTCTGTTCAGCCACCCACTGCGCATATTTCTCCGGCTCGACCGCCTCTACGACTATCGGCATGAATCCATGCTCTTTGCCGCATAGTTCGGCGCATTGGCCGCGATAGGTGCCGGGCTTATCCACCGTGAACCATACGTCGCGTATGAACCCGGGAATGGCATCCTGTTTGACCCCAAAAGCCGGTACCCACCAGGCATGGAGTACGTCGTTCGCGGTAAGAAGTATTCGTACTTTTTTGCCCGTGGGCACGACTAACGGATTATCCACTTCCAGAAGGTAATTCTCACCCTTGGGTTCGGTGTTCTCGATTTGCGCCTTAGGCGTGGCGAGATTGCTGAAGAAGCTGATTCCCTCCCCTTCGCCCGTCAGATAGTCGTATCCCCATTTCCACTGGTAGCCGGTGGTCTTGATCGTGATGTCGGGACTAGAGGTATCCTTCATGGCGATGATGGTCTTGGTGGCAGGGTACGCCATGCCGGCAAGTATGAAGAACGGAATAATGGTCCAGATGATCTCGACCGTGGTGCTGTGATGGAAGTTTGCAGCTTTGAAACCCAATGACTTGCGATGCTTGAGCACCGAGTAAAACATGACGCCAAATACGCCCACAAAGATTATCAGGCAAACCCATAAAAGCATCGTATGCTGATCATATATCTGCCTGGCTATGATCGTCTGCGGCGCAGGCAAGTTTAACTGGTAAGGGTCCGCTGCTGCCATTCCGAGTCCGGAAAACATGGCGAGCGTCAGAGCTCCTACCAGGGCTGCTGTTACTTTACTACTCATATTTCCCCCCGCTTGATTGCTGATTTCAGTACGGCCAATAATTAACTACAAAACCCCAATATTCGGCCCGGCTTCGTGAGCCGGTACCAGATCGTCCCTGCTTAGGCGGAAATGTCAGATATCCGTATATAAAATCCGTACACAAACATCTTCGTCATCAGATCTATTCGCATCAATAACCATGTTGCTAATGTCGGTAATTGTGTTATTCTATGTGACCGTATGGTCATTCCCAACCCTAAGAATGAAGGGCGTGTCTATTAGTTCCAAGTTTCCACTAAAAAATTTAGAGCTCAGTTTTTAAGCAACATGAGAACAATGAAATTTTCTTGCACAATACTGATTTTAGGTTGCAGAAAGTAGCAGCTTGATCCAAACGAAAATAACCGTAACATTGAACTTTACGATATGCTCTTAGCTTAATGTTTTAAGAAAAAAACATTATACCGTTAAGTTATTTGATCTCCCTTTCTCAAGTAACCCATGCTTTTTAAAGGTTTATCGGTCTTTTATTTTACGGCCAACCAAAGCAATTTCTTTTCATATCCGCATCGGTTTCTTTTTATCCAGGCATTGTTCGCTCTGCAAGTCGGGAATAAAATAGAACAAAATTCTACCACACCAAATTTAGGCGTACAAGAAAGAAACGCGATCTCGTTAACCTAAATTAATAATGCCCCTATTCTAAAAAATGGTATTTTTCCCTCTTCCAAATAGGGTGATTTTACCCTATTTGGATTGTGGTAATGCCTGCCAGAAAATAGAAATTACCTTCTCGTCAAAGGTGTGGATTTCTCCTCTCACGTTATACCAAATAAAAATTTTGGAGCAACGGCCGTAGCAGAAGAGTGGATAACACGGCAAGATTGACGAACTGAGCATGTGCTTTTCATATGCGCGTGACCGTGCAATAACAATGAGCGCAATTTGCTGCCCGGAAGGGCTATCCATATTTAAACGCTGTTCTGTTGTCAAATCCCCTATACATGCGCGGTTAATACCATCCGACCTATTGGATAACATAAATCCTTGGCAAGCGTGAACCATGCAATGGAACAGCGATATGCAAGTGTGCGGTGCTCCTTTTAGCATCGCCCCGCGTACTCTATTTGCGAAGAATCATTCTTGACGAAGTTACCGGGTTCTGTCTATTATTGCCACGGCAAAAATGCGCGTAACCCGTGTTTCCTCTTAACCTTTAAAGAGTTAAAGTTCAGGGTCACAATTCATGTCTTCTCCCAAGGACTGAAATCTTATCCTTCTTACGGAGTTCTTACGGAGGTTTTCGGAAATCACGTTGAGGTATAAAAAATGGCGGGAACCAGTAATATTATTAGCCCAAGCAGGGCTCCGGAACTGCAGACATCGGAATGGCTCAACACACCGCAACCGCTTACGCTTGCCTCATTGCGCGGCAAAATAGTTGTACTGCATACTTTTCAAATTTTCTGTCCGGGTTGCGTTCAGGTTGGTATTCCACAAGCGCAGAGGATTTACCAGGAGTTTGACCCGAAGCGGGTAGCGGTGGTCGGGTTGCATACCGTCTTTGAGCATCACTCCGTAATGGGCCGTGACGCGCTTGAGGTATTCATTCACGAGTATCGGCTGGGTTTTCCGATCGGCATTGATAAATACGCGGGGCAGCCACAGGGCGTGCCGCTCACAATGCACGCATATCAAATGCAAGGAACCCCAACCCTCATTCTGATCGACAAAACCGGGCACGTCCGTTTGCATAAATTTGGCCATGTGAGTGACTTGACAATTGGATTCTCGATCGGCGCATTGCTATCGGAAGAAATCGGTGAACCTGCACCAGGGCAGGCAGCCACCGAGGAAAACGGCGGAAGTACCGGTTGTGATGCGGAGGGATGCAACGTTTGAAAAGAACGGCAGACTAGCAGCCTGCCGGACTTAAGGAATCGAAGCTAAAAAAAGCAGCCAGGAGCCGCGCGATTCGCGCAGACAAAAAAACATTTCCGCAGCCATTAGCCGCCCTTGGCCTTATCGTCCGGCTTAACCCGCTCAGCAATGCCGCTGAATACGCCAGCTGCGACCTGGCGCATGAAATCAGTGATGGCATAAGTCAACTGCATGCCGGCTTCGAGCCGGGTTTGGCCGGCCGAGCTCATCTGATGGTTAAGAGCTGCAAAGGTATCCGTCAATTGGGAACCGACGGCGGTTCCGTTGCGCTTCGCATGCGTGACTAAATCATGTAAGGTTTCAGACACCACTTTCTGGGCAGTGGAAGCCGATGCTTGCACCACGTCAAGGAAAAGACTTTCAACGCCTTCGAGATCGGCGCGCACGCGAGTGAGCTCCTCGTTTGAAAATTTCTGCGCCCGGCCTGTTGCCTCCTCTAAAGCGAGCTTCGACGCTTCGGCAAATTGTGCGAGTGCGGCATCCAGCCCGGCAACTGCATCGCGGATTGGCGTTAGCGCCGTTTGCGGCTGGGCAGGGTTGTGTTGCAGCTTTTGCTGAGCTCCTTCACGCACGCCCAGCATCACAGCTGTCATGATGCGCCGCAAGGATTCCAGATCAAAGTGTTGCGTGCTTAATGCTTTGACCGTCATATGCTGCACTGCCCGCTTAACGTCACCCTCTTGTGCAATAGTGTTACGTACTTCCGTTTCGAGCATGGATGTGTCCGCAATTGTGTCATGAGCGATCCCACCATTAGCTTCGTTCTGCATGATAAAACCTCCTGAATGATAGATGGTTGAATCTGAACCCGGCGATTGATTAATCGTTTTTCAGCTCATTGCTCAGCTGAGCGTTGCGATTCGCAATGATTTTCTTATCCCTGACCTTACCATGGCGAGATCGTTACACGACGGGTTATGCTGGTGGCAATTTATTTTCGGCTCTACGCCGTGAGGCGGTCAAGTCCTCTCATATAGCGCTGCAGAACTTTTGGAATCAACACACTGCCATCGGCATCTTGAAAATTTTCCAGAATCGCCACCAGGGTTCGTCCCACTGCCAAACCTGAACCGTTCAGGGTATGCAATAGTTCCGGTTTGCCCTTTTCATTGCGAAAGCGGGCATGCATGCGTCGCGCCTGAAATGCCTCGCAATTACTGCATGAGGAAATTTCGCGATAGGCATTCTGTGCGGGCAGCCATACTTCGATGTCGTAAGTCTTGGCTGCTGAAAAACCCATATCGGCAGTGCATAGCTCCATTACGCGATAAGGCAACTCCAGTTTTTGAAGAATCTTTTCGGCGTGACCCATGAGGTCCTCCAGTGCTTCGTAGGATTGTCGCGGATGTACAATTTGTACCAACTCGACTTTATCGAACTGGTGCTGACGGATCATTCCGCGCGTGTCTCTGCCATAGCTGCCCGCTTCGGAGCGAAAGCACGGAGTATGCGCAGTGAGCTTGATGGGAAGTGATTCGAAAGCAATAATTTGATCACGCACGATGTTCGCGAGAGGAACTTCAGCGGTGGGTATCAAATATAGATTGTCATCTTCAAGCTTATGTTGCGGATCCACGGCCGGCAGATCTTGATAATCCTCTTTCTGCGAATGACGTTCCGCTGGAGTATATTTTTTTCGGGGAATCTCGAATAAATCCTCCTTGAATTTTGGCAACTGTCCGGTTCCTCGCAAGCTCTCCGCGTTGACCAGATATGGCACATACACCTCAGTATAGCCATGCTCCTGCGTGTGCGTGTCCAGCATAAACTGTGCAAGAGCGCGATGAAGGCAAGCAAGTCCCCCTGTCATCAGACTGAAGCGTGCACCGCTGAGTCTCGTTGCGGTCGGGAAATCGAGTAATCCTAAATTCTCGCCAATGCTCACGTGATCCTTCACCGTAAAATCGAACGAGCGCGGCGATCCCCAGCGGCGCACTTCTCGATTGTCGGTTTCGTTATTTCCCTCCGGCACGCTGCCATGCGGCAGGTTGGGAATTTGCAATAGAATTTGTTGCAATGCGGTCTGAGTTTGTTCAAGCTGAACTTCGGCCTGCCTCAGTTCGTCGCCAAGGTTGGCCACTTCGGCAAGGATAACGGTAATATCCTCCCCTCTGCCCTTGGCATTGCCAACCTGCCTGGAGACTGCGTTACGCCGTGCTTGCAGTTCCTGGGTATGGGTTTGCAGGGTCTTGCGTTGCGCTTCCAGTGCGTTGAATTCGGTAACGGGAAAAGTATGGCCGCGCGTGGCAAGAAGTCTGGCAACATGCGCCAGATCGGTGCGCAACAACTGAATGTCTAACATGCAAACTCCCAAAAAAAGCGTGTGCTGGACTGATAGTCTGCCGGAATGAAAACTATCTATGACTTGTCCTTTGCCTGCTTATCCAGTTCGCGCAAGTGCGCAAGCCTTGCCGAAATTTTTCCCTCTAGCCCGCGCGCGGTCGGTTCGTAAAACTTAACCTCTGGCATGCCTTCTGGAAAATAACTTTCTCCGGCTGCGTAGGCTTCGGGATCGTCATGAGCATAGCGGTAGTCGCGTCCGAAGCCGAGGTCTTTCATCAGTTTGGTGGGCGCATTGCGCAAATGCTCAGGCACGCGATACGATTTGCCGTTGCCAACAAAGGACCTCATTTTATTATACGCAACGTAGGCGGCGTTGCTCTTGGGGGCACAAGCGAGATACAGCGTCGCTTGCGCTAATGCCAGCTCACCTTCGGGGCTGCCCAGGCGTTCGTACGTCTCGGAAGCATCCAATGCTATCCGCAATGCGCGTGGATCGGCCAAGCCAATGTCCTCCACCGCAGCGCGAATCAACCTGCGCGCGATGTAAAGCGGATCGGCGCCTCCGTCCAGCATACGGCACATCCAGTAAAGCGCAGCATCCGGACTGGAGCCGCGCAGCGATTTATGCAGTGCCGAAATCTGGTCATAAAATTCGTCTCCCCCTTTATCGAAACGGCGTGTACCACGAAAAAGCGCATTACGGACATAATCCGTCCCTATCTCGGAAATACTTTCGATTGCCGCTGCGTTTTTTATTTGCTCCAGAAAATTGAGTAAACGCCGCGCATCACCATCTGCGTATCCGATCAGTAAATATTTCGCATCATCGGTAAGGTTCAGCCCCTGCAACGCCAAATTTTTCACTCGCTCAAACAGAATAAGGAGTTCGTCTTCGGACAATGCTTTGAGCACGTAAACCTGTGCCCGCGACAATAGCGCGCTGTTGACTTCAAACGATGGATTCTCTGTGGTGGCTCCGATGAACGTTACCAATCCCTGTTCGACATACGGTAGAAATGCATCCTGTTGGGACTTATTGAAGCGGTGCACTTCATCCACGAACAAAATGGTGTGACGACCCGATTGCTGCAATACGATCTGAGCCCGTTCTATCGCCTCACGGATGTCCTTTACCCCCGACAATACCGCCGACAGTGCGATGAATTCAGCATCAAACGCCTGCGCCATAAGCCGCGCCAAGGTAGTTTTACCGGTGCCCGGCGGCCCCCAAAGTATCATTGAGTGAGGCTTGCCCGATTCAAAAGCAAGGCGCAGTGGCCTGCCTCCCCCGAGCAAATGCGACTGACCAACAACGTCTTTCAATTCTTTAGGACGTAACCGCTCCGCCAGCGGTGCAGCAGGCTCCCGCTTTTCGAACAAATCAGTCACTGATCACGTCCGCCCCTTCTGGGGGACTGAACTTGAACAAGTCCGGCGAAAGTTTGGGGTTTCTCTCTACACGGGAAAAAGTAAGCACCGTTGTCTGGCCAAAGTTATCCTGCAATTCCATTGCTTTTAGTATGCCCTCCGGGGTAAATCCCAAGCGAACCCATTCAAAGGTACCCTCCTTGGCTTTTGGTTTTGCTTCGAGCCACTCAGTACCTTCCCTTACGCCGGTCTCACTCAAGCTAAAATTGGTTTCGATATCGCTGCTGCCCGCCAGCAATGCTGCAGGACTGCTCCCGATAGCGAGATCAAGCTTGCGTACGGTCACTTGATCAAGATCGCGGTCATAAAACCATATCCGCGCGCCATCGCCGACAATCAACTGCTCGTATGGTTTTTCGTAAACCCATCGAAACTTACCCGGGCGCTCAAACTGCATAATACCGCCACCTCTTTGTACTATGCGCCCATTTCTATCCAGAACTGTCTGTGTAAACGCGGCGCGCACAGTACGCGTATCCTGGATGAAAGTCTTGAGGCTGCTTATCGCCCCAGCCTCCGCAATAGAGCTTAGTAGACAGAGCAATAGAAAAAAATAGGATCTGTTCAAGTAATTCATTATATTTTAAAGGCCTTTAGCCTACGTGGGACATACGAAAGACATACAAAAAACTGCTCTAATGCAGAGAAATCGGTTTGAGTAACTCAGCAAGGTCCAATCTTCCAGACCAGCATTGGAGCGGAAACGCTGTGTTTATTGATTTAGCGATAGTCGTGCATTATACGAGAGGGACGTTTTGTTGTCGGCTGCTTTTCGATAAGGTTATCACCGTTTCATATGGAAAAAACTCTAATATCCATACGGACGTTATGGGAACTATCTCCTAATGTATAAGTCAAACTTTCGCATGCGGAGTTATACCCGCCGCAACGAGGGAACGGTTATATTTTTAACTCTTGGTAGGAGGTAATTCAAAATGGCAACAACACTAGGAACGTCAGGCAGCCACGCAGGGTCGAGTGGCCGCGATTACGACATGTCGTTGTGGTACGACTCGAAGTGGTACAAATTTGGTCTGTTGACCATGTTGGGGGTAGCGATATTCTGGATCTGGTTTCAACGCACCTTTGCCTACTCGCACGGCATGGACTCGATGGAGCCGGAATTTGAAAAAGTATGGATGGGACTGTGGCGCGTCCACATGATCGTCATGCCCATTTTTGCCTTAATCACCTGGGGCTGGATCTGGAAGACACGCGACACCAACCTGGACAACCTTGATCCGAAGCTGGAAATCAAGCGCTACTTCTACTGGATGATGTGGCTGGGCGTGTACCTGTTTGGCGTTTACTGGGGCGGCAGCTTCTTCACCGAACAAGACGCCTCCTGGCACCAAGTCATCATCCGCGACACCAGCTTCACCCCGAGCCACGTGGTTGTGTTCTACGGCTCCTTCCCGATGTACATCGTCTGCGGCATTGCGAGCTACCTGTACGCCATGACGCGGCTCCCGCTGTACGCCCGGGGCACCTCGTTTCCGCTGGTCATGGCCATTGCAGGTCCGC
>JALYOY010000156.1 GCA_030856655.1 Pseudomonadota bacterium
ATCTACCGAAACTGATGTATTCATATCGGCTAAGGCTTGCACCACCGGAATGGTACGACGCAGTTCTTCTTCCGTACTTACCGGGATACCGCCGGGACGAGTAGATTCGCCACCGATATCCAGTAAATCAGCGCCTTGTTCAATCAAGTATATGGCGTGCCGGAGAGCGCTCTCGGTCGAAGCATACAGGCCACCGTCAGAAAAAGAATCTGGCGTCACATTAACGATTCCCATGACGAGAGAGCGACATAGAAAGGGAGATTGAAATAGCGTCAATGGAGAAGAAGCGAAATGATTTCGTTGACTGGGAAGCGGGAAAGGAAAGATGCAGGCTGGGCACTTATAAAAATAAGGCGGGACTCGCCCGCCTTATTCGCTTCCTCAACCTTATACCGGCATATATCAGCAGTCTGTAATTTCACACTTCCTGCGCTGGTGTCGCTGTAGTTGCCGGTGCTGCCGGGGGCGTATTGTCTTTCGGCGGCGGGGGTGCGGATTTATTAGGTTTGGGAGGCCGCGGTGCACGACCTTCCATAATGTCGCCGATTTGGTCGGAATCAATGGTTTCCCACTCCAGCAGGGCTTTAGCCATAACTTCGATTTTATCGCGGTTTTCCTCGATCAGCTTGCGTGCCAGGCCATACTGTCCATCAATGATGCGACGAATTTCTACGTCCACTTTCTGCATGGTGGCTTCGCTTACGTTCTTGTGCGTGGTGACGGAGCGGCCGAGAAAGACTTCTCCCTCGTTCTCGCCATAGACCATTGGACCAAGAGAATCGGACATGCCCCACTGCGTGACCATACGCCGGGCCATTTCGGTAGCACGCTCGAAATCGTTGGACGCACCGGTTGTCATTTGCCCCATGAATACTTCCTCGGCAATGCGTCCTCCAAACAGTACCGCGATGTTCTGCAGAATTTCCTCGCGATCCATGCTGAAACGGTCTTCGGTCGGTAATTGCATAGTCACGCCCAGCGCACGTCCGCGTGGAATGATGGAAACTTTATGTACTGGATCAGTCTTAGGCAGCAGTTGCGCTACCACGGCATGACCTGATTCGTGATAAGCCGTGTTGCGCCGTTCGCGCTCTGGCATCACCACGGAGCGGCGTTCGGCACCCATGAAAATCTTATCCTTGGCACGCTCGAAGTCGTCCATATCCACGAGCCGTTTGCTGCTCCGTGCCGCAAACAGTGCTGCCTCATTCACCAGATTGGCGAGATCGGCACCTGACATCCCGGGCGTGCCACGTGCGATGATCTCCGCATGCACATCGGGTGCAATCGGCACTTTACGCATATGTACGTGCAATATCTGCTCACGTCCCCGTATATCCGGTAACGGTACCGTTACCTGCCGGTCGAAACGACCGGGACGCAATAATGCCGGGTCGAGCACGTCAGGTCGGTTGGTAGCCGCAACGACAATCACTCCGGCGTTTCCTTCAAAACCGTCCATTTCCACCAGTAACTGGTTCAACGTTTGTTCGCGTTCATCGTTGCCGCCGCCCAAGCCCGCACCGCGTTGACGGCCAACCGCATCGATCTCATCAATGAAGATAATGCAGGGCGCATGTTTTTTTGCTTGTTCGAACATGTCTCGCACCCGCGCCGCACCCACACCAACAAACATTTCCACGAAATCAGAGCCGGAAATACTGAAAAACGGTACCTTAGCCTCTCCCGCGATGGCACGAGCCAGAAGCGTTTTACCGGTACCAGGATTTCCTACCATTAAAACACCGCGGGGAATGCGCCCCCCCAGTTTCTGAAATTTGCTGGGATCGCGCAAAAAATCGACCAGCTCGGAAACCTCCTCTTTGGCTTCCTCGCAGCCAGCGACATCAGCAAACGTCACCTGATTGGTGGATTCATCAAGCATGCGGGCCTTGCTCTTTCCGAACGAGAACGCACCACCGCCCCGGCCACCACCCTGCATCTGGCGCATAAAGAAAATCCACACACCGATCAACAGCAGCATCGGGAACCAGGAAACAAAAATATTCATCAGCAACGACGGTTCTTCCTCCGGCTTGGCGTCGATAATGATACCGGCCTTAAGCAGATCGCTGACCATCCAGGGGTCCGAAGGCGTATACGTAGTGAAGCGCCTGCCATCGGACTTAGTGCCTTTCAGCGTACGGCCTTCGATGGTTACTTTAGCAATTCTGCCCTGTTTCACCTCTTCGATGAATTGGGAATATTCCATCGGTGCCTGCGCCGTCTGCCGCGTACTGAACTGATTGAACACTGTCATCAGCACCAGAGCAATCACTAGCCAGATGGCCATGTTTTTAACGAGATTGTTCAAGATAGCTCCTTGGCTTGCGCCGTCAAAATCCCTGAATATTTCATTCTAAACCCATTTCGAGTTTAATAATAGGCGGATATGCCGCCGCAGCCCGTCGTGTTTCCGTAAAATCTGCAAGCTATTTGCCCTTCAATGAACGTTTAATGCCGCTTACCCAACCCTAGCAGATACATTTCGCTGCTGCGACCACGAGAGGCTTCGGGTTTGCGAGTTACCACTCGATCGAACGTCATGCGCATTGCTCGTAAAAACTGCTCAAAACCGGAACCTTGAAATACTTTGACGAGAAAATTACCGCCAGAGTTCAATCGTTCCATGGAGAATTCCAGAGCCAGCTCGGCCAGATACATGC
>JALYOY010000162.1 GCA_030856655.1 Pseudomonadota bacterium
CTACAAACACGATCAGGCGCGGCCGCAGCTCTTCTATTCGCAGTACTGATTCCTCCAGCGAGAGTCTTTCAGCATCGCAGTCCAGAATGCCAACCCCGAAACCCTTGGAACGACAAGATTCGGCCAATAAGAGCGCCCAGGTCGGCGGCTCAATCGCAGAATAAACTTTTGCTAATCCTTGATAGGCCTTCGCAGAAGAGTCTGGATTAACGAATAAGACATCCATAAGTTTTCTCCGTCCAATTATTCCCAAGCCCCCGGTCTATCGTCATGCCCGGACACCAGACGCACAACCCATGGTAATCAATGGAGGAAGTAATGCGGAAACAATGGTTCCGGTCGGGCAAGCTCTCGCTACAGCCAACTTGAACTATACCCCTGCATGGATTTAGTTTTGGCAAAATTGTGAACATTAGGCTTTCAATGCCCAACATTAATTCACAGCATAACCATCTATGGAATTACAGCAACCAGAAGTTTCTTTTTATGGAGGAGCATTCGCCTACTACTTCTTTTTTGGATTGCGCCTATGGAGAAGTCAACTCCATTGACGAAAGTTGCTAAATTAATGAATTAAAGTTCCAACCGGCGCGGGCGCAATTATAGTTGGCAGACTAGACAAAAGCAACAAGTTGCATGTGGCTCTAATTTATTATCGGTGGCGGTTGCTGCTTGCGACCTAAGCGGAATGGGCAGCAGGCTATTTGCCGGGGCCAGCTAAAAGCAATTTCACGGAACTTTCCTCCTTTGATGGTGGAGTATTGCGTAATCCATCAAAGCGCATACAACACGACAGACCAAGCTAGAGGCGCCTGAAAACAGGCGCAGCCAAATGATGGGTTGCGCTTCGCTCTATCCATCCCACCAAATCCCGCGTAAGGGCAAAATAGATCAGCGTCTTGGGCTCTCACGGGTTTTTATTGTTGTAGCAACCAATCTGACGCTAACCAAAAATACATGGGCACTAACGTCAGCAATCTTCGAGCCGCATTGGTCAAGGGCAGTTCTTGTCATTTGGATGTTATTATGGCCTCAGCAAGTGTAAGTCGGCGTAAAGCACGAACCCCAATGTCTTCGGGGCGTTGGAATAAAAGTCGAGGATCCTGCGTCACTCAACCTACACCTATAGAAATTGTCCCCGGAATGATAGTGCAGAAAAATGACAGACAGTTCCAGCAAAATAGCCATTCCTGACAACGAGATCGAGATAAGCGCAATTCGGGCGCAGGGGTCTGGCGGGCAAAATGTAAACAAGGTTTCCAGCGCGATTCATCTGCGCTTCGATATTGGTGCTTCATCGCTGCCAGATATTTATAAGGAGCGATTGCTAAAACTGAGCGATCAGCGTATCACCAGAGAGGGCGTTATCGTTATCAAGGCGCAGCAGTATCGCAGCCAGGAAAAAAACCGCGAGGAAGCGTTAAGGCGACTATATGAGCTCATCGATAGCATCTCCGAGCTACCGCGAAAACGTACACCGACCATGCCGACGCGTAGCTCGCAGAAAAAGCGGCTAGACACAAAGACACAGCGAGGCCAGCTTAAGATCATGAGAAAAAAATTGCTGGGCCAGTCTGCGTCATGAAGGCCGATAGGCACGACGCCGCTCGCGAATGCGAGGACGCCAGTTGGCGGCAACTTTGGTACTCGGCTCCGATAACTCAGCAAGGGAATTCACGGCTACCGCTGCCAGATTTCCTGGTTGCTGCGTAACCGTTTCACGAACAGATGCGTTTTCCGCACTCCGTAGGATGACAGAAAAAGTTGTCCCTATATTGTGTTCGCTGGAAACTTTGATGTGTAGCTTATTATTTTCCGCAACCGTTTTCACTATCGATAAGCCTATTCCACTCGATGTCCTGTTGTGCAATGCAGCTCTGGGCGTATAAAAGTATTCATCAAAAATATGTGGCAAATCTTTATCCCCAATTCCGATTCCATGATCGGTCACCGTTAACACTGCAAATAAGCTTCGCTCGTCAATGGTTGATGCAATTTCCACCGAGGCCCCCTCATATGAGTAGGCGATCGCATTAGAAATAATGTTTTCGAATAGTATTTCGAGCTGATCGGGAATGCCTTCGACGACAAAATCCTCGATTGATACGTTGATAGTAATGCGCCGTGAATTGGCGATCGGTTTTAATTTATCGATACATTTGCGAATTACTGTCTCGATATTGACGTGCTCCAGATTTTTGGTATCCCGTGCCGCCGCTTTCAACCGTTCAAGTTTAAGTACATCCAGAATCAGGCCCGCCATGCCAGAGGCGCGACTATCGATTTTTAGAAGTATGTCTTTTATTTCAGGTGAAGCTTCTCCACAGTAACCACCTTTTATCAAGTTGATCTTACTGCGAATGGCGTCGAGCGGGGATTTGAGCTGATGCGTCATCAGCACGGCGTACCGGTCCTTCTCTACTTGCGCCTGACTGATCTGTTTGTATGCATCCAGCAGTTGGCGTTCATTGGTGCGTACGACAATAGCAAGCCGTGAAACCACATACCAGACAACGACAAACAGCACATCAAGGGTAAACATCCACAAGATGATATTGATTTTAAGTGGATTCACGGCCGGCGTGCTGGGATCCACCAGCGCGGATTGGGAAGCCAGAAAAAGAAAAGGACTTTCAATCAATAGAACAGCGCCATACATGGCACAAACCAGAAGCGTAACAATCAGACTCTCTATGGTCGAGAAAAAGATACAGGATAAAGCAATGTGCAGCACATAAAAAAATGGGGCGGGGGTTGCGGTGCTGCCCACAAAATGCACGACAACCGACAGGCATAGAAGATCGACGATAATCTGCGACCAAATATTTATAGATGGGGAATTATATTTGGTTGCCTGCCGGAAATCTAAGGCATAGATGTAAATAATATTTGCAATGCATAGCGCCAGCGTTACAGCAATTGGCCAATCTTGTTGGTGGGTGATGCCGATTTCCGTGAGGGCATCCGAAGCGATAACCGCCAATATCTGAAAGAGAATAAGAACGGCGATTACCACCCACCGAAAGATAATAAACCATCGGGCGTTACCGATTAATACTTCGTCACTGAGTTTGGTGCCAGTTAAGCCTATGCCGGGGAAACGATTTTTCGATACATCCCAGGAAAATTCGGCAATAGCCATGGTTAAATGCTCTAGGAAGAATCCGTTTTAGATTTAGAATTATCCAGCCGACTACGAATAATCGATAAAAAACTGACAGGCTCCACTGGCTTTTCCACTATCAAAATCCATTCGTCGGATACACCCGTAAAGTAGGGGCGAATCTCTTCGCCAAGAGACGTCATAAATATCATGTGGAGTTCCGGGAAGCGTTTTCGAATTTCCACGTAAGCCTCCAGCCCGGTATCCATCGTTTCCACCATCACGTCGAGAATAGCCAG
>JALYOY010000100.1 GCA_030856655.1 Pseudomonadota bacterium
GACTTCGCCCCGTCCATCTGCCGGATTTAGGATAAGGATTTGCCTTTGACATGATTATCAGTTCAATCCAGGAAATAATTGCCGAAATCAAAGCCGGCAAAATGGTCATCCTCGTCGATGAGGAAAATCGCGAGAACGAGGGCGACTTGGTTATGGCGGGGGATTTCGTCACGCCCGCGGCGATCAATTTCATGGCCACACATGGACGCGGGTTGATCTGCCTGACGCTGACCGAAGAGCGCTGCAGGCAACTTAATCTGCCACTGATGGTATCCGTCAATCGCTCGCCGCTGGGCACCAACTTCACACTTTCCATTGAGGCGACAAGCGGGGTCACGACCGGTATTTCAGCCGCCGATCGCGCGCGTACCGTACAGGCGGCCGTAAATCTGGATGCAAAGCCCATGGACATTGTCCAGCCCGGGCACATTTTTCCGCTGATGGCGCAGAATGGCGGCGTGCTCGTGCGTGCGGGCCATACCGAGGCTGGCTGTGATTTGGCGAATTTGGCGGGGCTTACGCCCGCATCCGTAATTTGCGAAATTCTGACGGAAGACGGTAGCATGGCGCGCCTCCCTGATTTAATAGAATTCGCCGCAAAGCATCAACTCAAAATCGGCGCCATTGCTGATCTTATTCATTACCGCAGCCGCACTGAAAGCCTGGTGAGCCGTATGGCCGAACGTTCCATCTACACAGCCCACGGGCAGTTTCGCCTCGTCGCTTATCTCGATAAGACGATTAACGCGACTCATCTGGCACTCGTGAAGGGCAATATCGACCCGGACACTGAAACCCTTGTGCGGGTACATGAGCCGCTTTCGGTAATCGATCTACTTGACATAAATGACGATACCCATTCCTGGAATGTGAATGATACGCTTCAGGTAATCGCAGGTGCGCAATGCGGAGTGATCGTATTGCTCCACCTCAGGGAGAGCCCCGCAGAGCTAATGGAGCGTGTCACGCTGCCGAAATCCAGTTCTCACATTGCCAGGGCGGACTTGCGTGATTATGGTATCGGCGCGCAAATACTGAAAGATCTTAATGTGGGCAAAATGCGGTTGTTGGCCATCCCGCGCAAAATGCCCAGCATGGCGGGATTCGGCCTTGAGGTAACAGGATATCTGGAGCCGGAAGATAAACTCCAGAAACAGCGGCTCCCCTAAAATTTTCTGTTACCGTTTAAATTTGTTACAGGAGCATACATGGCACGGTACGACAACATTCTTGAACTTGAACCTGATCTTAACGGCGGAGATTTACGTATCGGCATCGTTATGAGCCGCTTTAACTTGAATGTGAGCGAGGGACTGCTGAGCGCCTGCACTGCGGAACTGGTAAAGCGGGGTGTGCAGGAGTCGGGCATGTTGCTGGTAACAGTTCCAGGCGCTCTGGAAATTCCTCTTGCGCTCCAAAAAATGGCTTTAACCGACCAGTTTGACGCTTTAGTGGCATTGGGTGCGGTGATACGTGGGGACACCTATCATTTTGAAGTGGTGTCCAACCAATCGACCAGCGGCGTGGCTGCCGTGCAGCTTGACAGCGGCATTCCTGTTGCTAATGGCATACTAACAACCGATACCGACGATCAGGCATTGGCGCGCATGAGCCAGAAGGGTACTGAGGCCGCACAAGTAGCGCTAGAGATGGCCAATCTGCTCAGAGAGCTCGACGAAGCGACCCAATGAAAATAACCTCATGACGCAGGCTAAACCGGTAACCAAACCCGGCCGAAAAACCCGCCGCCGCCGATCACGCGAGCTGGCTTTGCAGGGGATTTATCAATGGCGTGTGGCGGGTGGCAGCGTTGAGGCCATTGAAACGCAGTTACGTGAAACCAAGGAATTTTCCAAGACAGACGAGGACTATCTATCAAGTTTGCTGCGAGGTGTCCTGGCAAATTTTTCAGAATTGGAAAAGCAGATTCAGCCTTATCTTGACCGGTCCTTCAAGGAACTCAGCCCGGTGGAGATCGCCATTCTACTGCTGAGTACCCACGAGCTTGTCAGCCATCCGGAAATGCCTTATCGGGCGGTGATCAACGAGGCCGTAGAGCTGGCTAAAACCTATGGCGGCACTGATGGACATAAATACGTGAATGGTGTGCTGGATAAATTGGCAGCAAAGCTGCGAACCGCTGAGATCGATGTAAGAGCATGATCCCAAATCCGGCAGTTGATCGCTAATTTTCTCAACCTGGGGCCAATGATCTTATTGGCCTGCTGCATCACTTGACTTTCACCTTCCTGTCTAACTGCCGGATTTAGGATCCTCGCTCAAGCACTGAAAGTGGCCTCCGAATTCGACATTATCCGCCGTTATTTTTCCCGTCCGACTCCCGGTGCAGTGTTGGGCGTAGGAGACGATGCGGCGCTGATCAAGCCGGCGGCAGGGATGGAACTGGCGGTTTCCACCGACATGCTGGTATCCGGGCAACATTTTTTTGCCGATGCTGATCCACGCAAGCTAGGCCACAAATCACTCGCGGTGAATCTTTCCGACATGGCGGCGATGGGCGCTAGGCCACGATGGGTCACGCTTTCCCTGGCACTGCCAGAATCACTGGTGCGCACTGATGAAAAATGGCTGGAAGCGTTCGCCAATGGGTTTTTCGCACTTGCTCACGCTCATCAGGTGGACCTTATTGGCGGAGATACGACGCTGGGACCGCTCAATATCTGTGTGACAATTATTGGTGAAGTGGCAAAGGGAAAAGCGTTGCGCCGTAGCGGCGCCAGGCCGGGCGATGATATCTGGACATCCGGCCATTTGGGCGACGCCGCGCTGGCGCTTGCTCACGAGCAGCGGCGCATCATGCTTGAACCCAACGAGATCGCGGAGTGTCTTCCTGCGCTGCATACTCCCATGGCACGAGTTGAATTGGGACAACGGTTAATCGGTCTTGCCGGTAGCGCTATTGATATTTCCGATGGGCTGTTGGCAGACCTGGGGCATATCCTCAAAACTTCAAAAGTTGCCGCTGTCATCAAAATGAGTGAAATAGGTTGCTCGGCATCAATAAAAAAATATCTTCCTCAAACGCTGGCGGTTAAATGCCTGTTGGCAGGTGGAGACGATTATGAGCTTTGTTTTACCGCCTCCAGGGCAAAGCGTGGGAGAGTGGAAATGCTCTCCCACGAACAGTCGATTCCGCTGACCCGCATCGGCAGAATCGGCGAAGGAGAGGGCTTGGTCGTGCTAGACGCGGCGGGTAAGGCAGTAACGCTGGAGACGAAGGGATATGACCACTTCCGCATCTGACTCCATATCTGGCTGCGCACGTCCCGGCAGGGAGTTTATACGGCGCCACCCCGCCCACTTCATCGCATTCGGCGGCGGCGTGGGCCTGAGTCCCGTCGCGCCCGGCACAGCGGGAACACTTGCCGCGTTTCCATTATTCTGGCTTTTTAATTATTTCCTCGATCCGGTTGAATTTCTGCTGCTGATTGATGCGTTGTTCATCACCGGCATTTGGGCTTGCAGTGTCACCGGCAAGGCGCTGACTGATCATGATCATGGCGGCATGGTTTGGGATGAAATCACCGCTTTCCTGTTGGTCCTGCTGTTCACGCCCGATACCTTGATATGGCAAGCATCTGCATTTGTGCTGTTTCGTCTGTTCGACATCCTCAAACCACAGCCTATCCGGTATTACGACAACAAGTTGCGCGGGGGCTTCGGCGTAATGCTGGATGACTTGCTGGCTGCGTTTTTCACGCTACTGTGTCTGGCGGCGTGGAAAGCATTTGTAATATAGTAAGAACAGAAAATTTTAGGGATGGATCAAATCATGGATGATCTGACACTTGAGGACCTTGCAAGGGACGTTGGGTCGGCGCTCGCCCAACAGGGATTGATGCTTGCCAGCGCCGAATCCTGCACCGGAGGCTGGTTGGGACAGATCATTACATCAATAGCCGGAAGTTCTACCTGGTACGAACGCGGCTTTATCACATACGCCGTTATCTCAAAACATGAAATGCTGGGCGTGAGCCTCACAACGCTTGAACAATATGGCGCCATATCCGAGGAGACCGCATACGAAATGGCTGAAGGCGCCATTGTACGAAGTCATGCGCAAGTTGCGGTTGCCGTTACCGGCATTGCCGGTCCCGACGGCGGTACAGCGGAAAAACCAGTGGGGATGGTATGCTTCGCTTGGATAATAAAGGACGGTCTTGCGCGCACCGAAACCCGCTATTTTAGCGGGAACCGCGAGGCGATAAGACGGCAATCGATAGCGGGAGCGCTGCAAGGAGTCGTAGATCTGTCACAAGGTATCCCGCCTATGGTCGCATGAGGACACTATTGCTCAGTGTAAATCGTCGGCCCGCCTCTGTGCGCTCGTACCGGACATGAGGCGGTCGCTGTAGGCGATTGCGATCGCGGAAAGCAGGAAAACGAAATGGATTCCGGTTTGGGCCAATATGGTTTTTTCATCGTATGCATTGGCATTGATAAAAGTCTTGAGCAAATGGATAGACGAAATGCCGATGATGGCCGTGGCGAGCTTGACTTTTAGCACCGATGCATTGACGTGCGACAGCCACTCCGGCTGATCGGGATGGCCCTCCAGATTCATGCGCGAAACGAAGGTTTCGTAGCCGCCGATGATCACCATGATAAGCAGATTGGAGATCATGACCACGTCTATCAAGCCCAGTACCACCAGCATAATGGTGGTTTCACCGATTTTGGTGGGCCTGACTGCGCCCTCAATCGCTACTGCGTCCAAAATATGCTGTAACGCCGTCTGATTACCCATCACGGCGCCAATCAGATCGGTTAATTCAACCCAGAAGTGGTAGACGTACACGCATTGGGCAAGAATCAACCCAAGGTACAGCGGCAGTTGCAGCCAACGTGTGGCGAAGATGAAATATGCCAGCGGTTGAATCGGTTTCCGGGGAGATGGGGAAGATGGGCGAGATGTGGCGAGATGTGGCGGGATGAGAGGTGGCGGTATTCTCGTTGATTTCCATGCGGCTCTGCAGTTTGCGTCGAATAAATAATTCGATATTTTACACTTTTTGTTGCGTGAGATCGTTAACATTCAGCCGCACCCCGGATGTGTATGTGGATGTGCTCGATGCGCTGCGATATGTTTTTAAATTGACGAATAAATACAGTCGTGAATTCGGTTCCTCCAAAAAATAATCGTATTTTACAGTTGTTTCCCGGAATAGTTGGGAGTCTGTTATTTGCCTTGTTTTCATCCCTTGCCGCTGCCAAAACTGCCGATCAAATATTTGCGCAAGTGTCGCCTTCCGTGGTGGGGATAGACGCGGCTGACGCCCACGGTAAATCCCTTGGTCATAGCAGCGGCGTTATGATTGGTAAGGAACAAGTGATCACCACCTGCCAAATGGGGAACGAAGTAATGAAAGAAGGAAAAAATGTGCATGTGAGTTAATCGGGCAGAACCTTTCCAGCCACGCTGCGATATGCCGCGCCAGACCGCGACCTTTGCCAGTTGAATGTACCTCAGGTGCCAGGCCCACCCGTGGTCTTAGGCACAGCCGAAAAACTCGTAGTCGGCCAGCGTGTTTATGCTATCGGCGCGCCTAAGCAGCGGAAGGAAGGGGAGGGACGGGAGCCAATCCTCAGCGAAGGAGTAGTCTCCATCCTGCGACCGTACGAGGGCTCGCAATACATCCAGGTCTCCGCCGCTATTTCTCCAGGCTCCAGCGGCGGCGGATTATTCGATGATCAGGGGCGATTGATCGGGGTCCTCTCGCGTCAGTCTGTCGAAGGCCAGAACCTTGCCTTCGCATTGCCAGTCGAATGGATAGCCGAATTAGCAAAGAGGACGCAACTTATCCCCACGGCAACGAAAAAAGATGGATTAAACTGGCTTAATCGTGCCATTGCGCTGGAGAAGAAAGCCGACTGGCCGAGGCTGTTAAAACTGTCCCAGCAGGAAGTCAAACGTGACCCAACCAGTGCGGTTGCGTGGTTTAGCGTAGGTGTTGCTTCTGCTCACCTCAAGCGATACGATCAAGCGGTTCATGCCTTTCGTGAAGCCATACGCAACCAAGCCGAATACGATGAGGCGTGGCATGAGCTGGGCGTCGCCTACGCTAACCTTAAAGATTACGATAACGCAATCCAAGCCTATCGGGATGCACTGCGCATACAACCGAAGAACGCGCAGGCCTCGCATGACCTGGGTAATGCCCACCACGGACTTAAACAACACGCCCACGCCATTCACGCCTATCGGGAAGCGCTGCGCATACAGCCGGAGAATCCCGATGCCTGGTATCGACTAGGCGTGGGCTACGCGATCCTGGGCGAGCGCGGCAAGATTAGGGGAATCTATCAGACTCTGCGCAAGCTGAATCCCAGGAAAGCGGAGCAGTATTTCAACACTTATATTTTGCCCTAGATACACGGGAATAAATGGCTGCAATTAATTCTCCCTGGCCTTCCAATAAGGCGCCCTATGGGGCTGAAATGAAATCACGCTTTTGCGAAACCCTTGCGAACACATTGTCATTCTTCCTTCGCCTTCCCGCGCCGAATCACATATGCGATAATCAGCCCCATTCTTAAAAGGAACACCCATGGACGAGAACAAAAGCAAAGCGCTGGCGGCAGCTCTTTCCCAGATCGAGAAACAGTTCGGCAAAGGTTCGATCATGCGTTTGGGCGCCAGCGACGTTGCCAAAGATATCCAGGTGGTTTCCACCGGCTCACTGGGGCTCGATATTGCGCTGGGGGTGGGCGGGCTGCCGCGCGGACGGGTTGTGGAAATCTACGGGCCGGAATCGTCCGGCAAAACTACCCTTACGCTGCAAGTCATTGCGGAAATGCAGAGGATGGGCGGCACCGCGGCGTTCATCGACGCGGAACACGCGCTTGACCCCCAATACGCGCAAAAGATCGGCGTCAATGTGCAGGAACTGTTGATTTCTCAGCCCGATAACGGCGAGCAGGCCCTCGAAATCGCCGATATGCTGGTGCGCTCCGGCTCGGTTGACGTAGTGGTCGTTGACTCAGTCGCGGCCTTGACGCCCAGGGCAGAAATTGAGGGTGAAATGGGCGAGCCTCAAATGGGCCTGCAAGCGAGATTAATGTCGCAGGCGTTGCGCAAACTTACCGCAAACATCAAGCGCAGCAATACCATGGTGATTTTCATCAATCAGATACGCATGAAAATCGGCGTCATGTTCGGTAGCCCCGAAACGACTACCGGCGGCAATGCGTTGAAATTCTACGCGTCCGTACGGCTCGATATACGCCGAACCGGCTCTATCAAGAAGGGCGACGAGGTGATCGGTAGCGAAACGCGCGTCAAGGTGGTCAAGAATAAGGTTGCACCTCCATTTAAGCAGGCCGAGTTCGATATCCTTTACGGCGAGGGCATTTCACGCGAAGGTGAAATCGTCGAGTTGGGTGTACAACACAAGCTGATCGAGAAAGCCGGCGCCTGGTATGCCTATAAGGGAGACAAGATAGGCCAGGGCAAGGACAATGCCCGCGAGTATCTGAAAGAGCATCATGACGTAGCGATGGAAATAGAGTCGAAGATCCGCGCGGCCGTGGGCGTCTCCAATCAGGCTGAAATTGTAAGCGTCGAATAATTGCACGGTATTGCCGGCGCATTGTCGTGGCTGCCATGACATCCGGGCCGAGCCTGAAAACTCGCGCCCTGGGGTATCTGGCGCGGCGTGAACATTCCCGGCTTGAGCTGGAAAGGAAGCTCGTGCCCCATGCTCAAACTTCTGAAGAACTCTCTTTTTTGCTGGACACGCTTGAACAACGCGGCTATCTATCGGCCACGCGCATGGTCGAGCAGGTCATCCACATGCGTAAAAGCAGGTTCGGCAGTCAACGAATTGTGCAAGAGTTGCGTCAAAAGGGCATCGCCGAGAATTTAATCGCCGCCGCGCTGCCCAATATCAAGGAAACCGAGCAGGAAAGTGCGCGCGAAGTATGGCGAAAAAAGTTTGGTGCAATGCCTGTCAATGCAAAAGAACTTGCCGCGCAAATGCGTTTCCTGATGGGGAGGGGTTTTACGCCGGAGGTGATCCATCGGCTATTGCGCCACTCTGGCAAGGATGAAGCATAAGGACTTCTTTGCTTGGGTCGTGCTAGTAACGAGGACGGCTGTAGGAATGATGGGGCTATGCTCGGCGTGATTGTTCAGGCGGAGTCGATATGAAAAGCAGCGAAATAAGACAAAAATTTCTCGAATTCTTCGAGTCGCATGGCCATACGGTCGTAGCGTCCAGCCCCCTCGTTCCCGCTAGCGATCCCACGCTGTTGTTCACCAATGCGGGAATGGTTCAGTTTAAAGACGTATTTCTCGGCCAGGATAAGCGCGCCTATATGCGCGCGACAAGTTCGCAACGCTGCGTACGTGCGGGCGGCAAGCACAACGATCTGGAGAATGTCGGCTACACCGCACGGCATCACACGTTCTTTGAGATGCTGGGTAATTTCAGCTTCGGCGATTATTTCAAGCGCAACGCCATTAAATTCGCATGGGAATTTCTCACGGTTGCGCTGAATGTTCCGCAAGAGAAATTATGGGTCACAGTATATGCCGAGGATGACGAA
>JALYOY010000214.1 GCA_030856655.1 Pseudomonadota bacterium
GAGCTCGCCCGCCTTCAGCGTCAGATTCAGCTAGCGATGACGCTCATCGTAATCGCCCTGTTTGCTGTTGTAGCGACGATATTCTATACGCGTCGCGTTATATTGCGGCCGCTGCCTCAACTCCACAACCAGGCGATTCATGTCCCACGGCACAATTATGCTGCCCGTTGCGATATCGACGCGAAAAACGAATTGACCGAACTCGGCATGACATCTAATTCCACGGCACAAGCGATTGAGCAAGACACTACTGCGGGTAAATTGGCTGAAGAATCGATGCAGCAGGCTAGAATCGTATTTGAGAACAGCAGTGAAGCGATGATGGTAACCGACGCCAACAATATTATCCTCAGTGTTAACCCGGCCTTCACTAGAGTGACCGGCTACACAGCCGATGAAATTGTGGGAAAGCATCCAGACATTCTCAATACCGGGCCTCAGCAAGCGTTTTTTTTCCCAGCGATGCAAGCTTCACTTGAAACCAGCGGCTATTGGGAGGGAGAGGCAACAGGCCGACGCAAGAATAAGGAAATATATACCGAATGGCGCAAGATGAATGCCATCCTCAATAAAGATGGTTCCGTCCATCGATGGATTACCCTGTTTTCGGATATCACCTCAAAAAAAAGATCCGACGAATTGATCTGGGAACAGGCGAATTTCGATTCGTTGACCGGTCTGCCTAATCGCTATATGTTCCATAACCGCCTGGAGCAGGAAATCAAGAAAGCCGATCGCTCCGAGTCATCAATAGCGCTGATTCTTCTTGATCTCGACCGTTTCAAGGAAGTCAATGACACTTACGGGCATAACATTGGCGATCTCCTGCTCAAGGAAGCGGCATGGCGCTTGAGCAGTTGCGTGCGCGGAGTTGACGTCGTGGCGCGCCTTGGGGGAGATGAATTCACAGTCATTCTCGGCGGACTAAACAACACCATCAGCATTAACCGCGTCGTCCGGGACATCCTTCATAAGATGGCTGACCCCTTCCAATTAGGAGATCAGGTTGCCTATATATCGGCCAGTATGGGCATTACCTTTTATCCGGAGGATGCCACCGAGGTCGAAGCATTAGTGCGAAACTGCGACCAGGCGATGTATGCTGCCAAGAATCAGGGCCGAAACTGTTTCAGCTATTTTACCCGTACCCTGCACGAAGCCGCAAAAACCCGCATGCGGTTGGCGGGTGATTTACGCGGCGCCCTCGCCGGCAATCAGTTTCAAGTGCACTATCAGCCTATCGTGAAACTGGCAAATGGCTTTATTCATAAGGCGGAAGCGTTGCTGCGCTGGCATCACCCGAAACTCGGTCTGGTAAGCCCAGCGGATTTTATTTCCATTGCTGAAGAAACCAGGATGATCGTCGATATCGGCGACTGGGTATTCCGGAATGCGATACAGCAAACAAAGGCTTGGCGCACATCGCATGGTACTGAATTCCAGATCAGCATCAACACTTCCCCTGTGCAGTTCCGCAGTGATGTCGATTTGCATAAAACATGGCTTAGCTATTTAAAGGAACTCGAGTTACCCGGACAAAGCCTTGTCATCGAAATTACCGAAGGCATGCTGATGGATGCCAGCCCCGCTATTGCGTCCAAGCTGCTTACTTTCCGGAATGCTGGCATCCAGGTCTCTCTGGATGATTTTGGCACCGGTTATTCCTCTCTTGCCTATCTCAAGAAATTTGATATTGACCACCTCAAGATAGATCAGTCCTTCGTGCAGAGCCTAACTCCCGATTCCAACGATTTGGCATTGTGCGAAGCTATCATTGTGATGGCGCATAAACTGGGTATAACGGTGATTGCTGAAGGGATAGAGACTAAAGAACAACATGACCTGCTTGCTTTCGCCGGGTGCGACTATGGTCAAGGCAATCTGTTCTCAAAACCTGTACCGGCGGACGAGTTCGAGAGACTGCTGGATAAGCCCCCGGGCGAAATAGCTTACCAACCACGGCTTCCTTTGGATTAGAAATCAAGCCCGGCAGCTGACCGCGCCTTTCTCAGTTTGACGAAAGCGCGATATTGCGGCGCTTGGTTGCGTTATGCATAGAAGCTTGAGCAATGCGTTGCAGAGTTTGTCATGGCAGCCACTTAATGGTAGCCACTTACCGGCAGCTACTAGGGGAATGAAAAAAAGAGGATATTACTCAACTGTCGAAGCCCAGTAAAAAAACGTTAAAATGTCGAGGCATCGCTTTCGATGCGCCTTACAGTGAAGCACATCAAATATGTAGCGATTCGAAAAAAGTGAGCGCAATGAATAGCTATTGTACCGGCGTGCATCTTCGTAACCTGCGATAGATTTTTATAGTCAGCTCGATAAAACGAATTCCCCAGAAACTTTTACGTTACAAAGGAGCCAGCTATGAATACTCATGAAGCTTTGAAGCATAACGTAATTTCCGCCCTTCTTTTCACCGCACTAATTTTTCCGGCGGTTGCCTTGTCGGGCCCGAAAAGCCCGAAGAATGTACCCCTTAAGGTAAGCCTTGTAACTCAAGAGCAGGTGGGGTTTACACCGGACTGTCCGTCCAAATTTGGCGGCATACTCACCGGTACAGGCAAAGGCACGCACATGGGCAAGGTTTCGCTCGCGGCTAAGGATTGCATTACACCGATGGAGAATTCCTTTACCTTTAGAGGCACGTTCGAGCTTACTGCTGCCAATGGCGATAAACTTACCGGTGACTATAACGGTTCCTTTACTCCTCTCGATATCGCATCGATGTATTCTCTTACTGATGCAAGCTTGCAGATAACGGGGGGAACGGGACACTTCTCTAAAGCAACTGGCAGCGCAAAGTTGACGGGCAGTCAGAATATTCAAACTGGCAAAGCAAAAATGGAAGCGGACGGGACGATCTCGTATTGACGACGCTTATTCAATTTGAGCCACGCCGCAGCCCGGTAATATTGTTGAGGCGTGATGCGGGGCCAAGCCACGAATGTGGCGGTAAACAGGTGCTCCTATCTCCATGTCCGCACCGCGTCTTGTCTGATTTATCGTAATAGGCTTCCATCCACTTGCGTTTATCGTAGACCGCACCCAAACCTTCATCCTCGTTCAAGGGATTACGCCGCAGGGCATCTTTACTCCATTTCCCCAAACCCTGCGATACCCGGACCAATTTACAATATAATAGGTGGAACCGCTCAGCCCGGCGCCTTAATCCAGCGAGACTGATGGCGGCGCCAATATGATTACGCAAATAAAAAAGCGTTCCTGACAGTGCTCCGCCAATAATCTTTTGCACGATAATTCCCTTTAAATGGACACCACAACCGTCAACCCGTTGGAACCATATCTTACCGATTTTGGTAATTGTGACTATTGGACTCAGGTACTATTCGGCACGCGGTCGCCTCCAGGACATCCCCCCGCCATTCGTGGCACCCAATAATCCTGAATCCAGAAATCGAAGATAGTGATACGTGGCACAAGGTCATCCAAGGTTTGACGGTTGGCCTTTAGCCGGTCCATTTTCAGGCTCCGATTCTTGCTTTCCATGCCTAGGGTTATGCGGATGGGAATGAACCAAATCACCGTGACGATGAAGGTTCACGCGCAGCATGAGTTTTTCTCGAATGTGTTTTATCAATGCCGTCAAACAGAACAATAAAGCCCCAAATAACACAATGGTTGCTCCCGAGGCGGCATTGAAGATGTAGCTCAAGTATATGCCTGCAACGCCGGTTACTCCTCCGATGCCACATGAATAAATCAGCATGCGGCTGAAACTATCCGTCATCAGGCGCGCTGTCACGGCAGGGGTGATAAGTGTTGCGGCGATCATAGTGACGCCAACCACATTCATGGAAGCAATGATGGACAACGTAAGGAGGAGCGAAAATACTAACTGTACGATTCCCGTTCGGATCCCGAATACCCGCGCCGCTTCATGATCGAAGGTGGAGAAAAGCATGGGCCTGTACAGGAAAAATATCGCAATCATGGTAGACGTGGTAACCAGTCCGATAACCATCAGATCGTGATCGGTAATCCCTAGAATGTTACCGAACAGGGCGGCTTCGAAGCTTTGCGTAAAGGTGCGTACCTGGCTGATAATGATCACGCCAAGTGCGAACATGGCCGTGGTTACGATACCGATGGCGGCATCCGGTTTAATCTTGCCGTTTCTCGTGATCCGGTTAATCAAGAGCGCGGCCAGCAAACCCATTGCCCCTGCACCGGCATAAAAATTGAAATTGAGTGTAAAGCCCACTACGGCGCCGCCAAACGCGGCATGCGACAAGCCATGACCCACATAACTCATGCCGCGCAGTATGACGTAGACGCCGATCAATCCGCATAAGGAACCTACCATCAGAGCCGCCAGCAGGCCATGTCGGAAAAACTCATACCCCAGCGGTTCGAGAAGGAACTCCATTTATCCTAAATTCGGCTGCCGTTGTGGCGAATTTATCAAAGACGAAATTTCACGGGAAAAATAGCCATTATGATCAAGTGCAAACATAAACAATGGGCGGTCAACTGCCGCACTTTGGATGTAGATGATTGCCTATGAGGTCTAGAGGGGTGCTGTTGGCAATCAGGAAATGGCCTTCGTGCTTGACTATGACGATATCACCACCGTAGGTTCTGGTCAGGATTTCGTTGGTAAAAATATCACGCGGCTGACCCTGCGCCACCACGCCGTTATTGAAGCAGATCACCCAAGGCAAATGGGAAGCGACGGCGTTAAGATCATGGGTGGTGAGCAGAATAGTAATGCCTTCACTGTTGATATCGCCCAATAGATGCAATACCTCATGCTGGGTTTTGATATCGACACCAGAAGTTGGCTCGTCCAGGACCAGAAGTTCCGGATTGTTAATCAATGCTCGCGCAAGAAATGCCCGTTGGCGCTGTCCGCCGGATGTATGCACGATATGGTGATGCAGGCAGTCATAAATGCCAAGTCTGTGAGCCAAGTCACGAACACGCTCCCGTTCCTCCTTGCTGACCCAAGGCCAGATTCGACGGCTGGTGTAGAGGCCCATCATGATCACCTCTTCCACCGTGACCGGAAAACTCCAATCCACGCTTCCCAATTGCGGCACATAACCAATAGCGCCCGGACGCATGCTATCTACCGGGCGTCCGTTCAAAAGTACTTCACCCGCGAAAATAGGGTGAGTGCCTAGTATGGTTTTAAGGAGCGTGGTCTTGCCACACCCTGTGGGGCCAACTATGCCTGCGAATTGCCCAACGGAAATTTCCAGCGACAGGCGAGCGAATACCACATTGTGCTCATAGCCCGCGGTAACATTGCTTAAGCTAACCGCGGAACGCATTCGAACCTCAGGGTGCGGCATTGCGGGTATCAACATTTGCTACGCAAACCGGATTACCGCCCAGCGCCTCCGTCATAATAGCCATGTTGTTGACCATCATACCGATAAAGGAGTTGTTGGGTGGTGGAGGCAACTCGTCGTCGGAAAGCTGATCGATGAACTTGACCCCAGTTTCACGGGCAATCTGTTCCGTCGCCTTGCTTGGGAAAACTTCTGAACCAAAAACAGCGGGCACCCTTTCTTTATTGATCTGCTTAATGATGCGGATCACTTCTCGCGGACCAGGCTCGGAAAAATTCGCCGGTTGAATGGCTGCAATAACCTTCATGCCGTAGCGGGGGGCAAAATAGGCAAAGGAGTCATGATAAGTGACCAGCTTGCGGTTCTTCTCGGGGATGCTCTTCACGCAATCAAAAATGGCATTGTCCAGCTTCTGCAGCCTGGCCAGATAAGCCGCCGTATTTGCAATATAGCGCTCCTTGTTTAGTGG
>JALYOY010000104.1 GCA_030856655.1 Pseudomonadota bacterium
CTTTCGGTACGCTGGGAAAGTTAGCATATGCCGATGCCGCCAGCAGTGCACCAAATGCGAGCGTGATTAGCCTCAGCCCAAGCTTCACTACCATTTCGTTTCTCCTTTTTGTTCCGTGATTCCAGATAAAACCGCAAACGTGGCGGTTGCCGGCATATGCAATGCCATGGAGTAACCCATGCTTTCTCCTCGGAAAGCAAAGTACCGCTGGTATGTTATAGGAAACCTGTTACGCCTCGTACTTTATCCCTGGTTTATGCGAATGGGTAGCACCAGTGCTATTCCTCTTTCTGGTACCACGAATACTGTTTCAATCGCCCTATAAATCAACCACCGCCCTAGTGGAAGGGATTTGTAAATCAGAATTACGGCCCAACTGTAAAAAGCTCATGATAAATTCAACAGGGAAAAGGCACATTGATACTAGCCTGTGGAAAAATAAAGGCTTACTGAACCTTCGCGCATGTCTTACATTCGCTCAAAATACGGTATTGCACTCAAGCTTATCACTGACTCACTATCAGCCAAAATACCAGACCAGCCAGCACACCGACCAGCGAAATACAGGCTATGAGCAGAATTAATACCCGAACTCGAAACACTTCAACGGCCTCAACGATAAGTGCATTTTGTTCAGCGAGCGATTTGATTAGCTCGGTGGAGGATTTTTGCTCATCGCTCAATTCAAGGATTCTTTTCTCTAGCAGACGAATTCGCTTATCCAGCTTATCCGAATTAGCAAAACCGTCGCCAACTGATGAATTTCCTGCTTCTGCAAAGCTGCTTGCATCCGCCTTCGTTGCGGAAAAAAGATGCTTTGCCGCCTTGACGATATGTGGCGCTGATTCCAATACATGCCCCCATGGAATGATTTTTAACGCTGTCATCCAGATTGCCATGTCCTAAGCCTCCACTTAAAGCAAACCTGATAGAACCAGCCACCTACATTCTGGCTAACACCTGGGCGACGGTCTCGCCCATCGCAGCGGGGGTTGGGCAGATGGTGACACCCAACTCTTTCAACACCGCTACTTTTTCAGCAGCACTTTCGCCCGCTGATGAAATAATCGCGCCGGCGTGTCCCATGCGACGACCTTCTGGTGCAGTTAAACCAGCAATATAAGCGATTAGCGGTTTGCTCATATGTTCTTTGGCAAAAATACCCGCTTCAACTTCCTGCGGCCCGCCAATTTCACCGATCATCACTACTACTTTGGTTTCGATATCCTCTTCAAACCTCTCCAGGATATCACGATGTGAACTACCGATAATCGGATCTCCGCCGATGCCGACCGAAGTGGAAATACCGATACCTAATGTTCTCATCTGATCAGCGGCTTCGTAGCCCAGCGTTCCCGAGCGCCCGACAATTCCGATATTACCCTGAATGTAAATATGCCCCGGCATGATTCCTAGCATCGCGCGGCCCGGGCTAATCGTGCCGGCACAGTTTGGTCCAGTCAGCACCATCCGTTTTTGGATAGGAAAGCGACGCAAAAAGTTCTTCACCGTCATCATGTCCTGGGTGGGGATACCATCAGTAATCGCCACGCAGTATTTGATGCCTGCGTCAGCGGCTTCCATAATCGAGTCTGCCGCAAACGCCGGAGGGACGAATACGATGCTAGCTTCGGCACCAACTTGTTGCACAGCTTCTTTTACCGTGTTGAAAACAGGCAGGCCCAAGTGTTGCCGGCCACCTTTGCCAGGGGTGACACCCCCGACGACGGCAGAACCGTAATTGATCATGTCCTGTGCATGAAAGGTACCGGTTTTACCAGTGAAGCCCTGAACAATAATACGCGTGCTTTCGTCAATTAAAATTGACATTTATTTTCCTTCTGCGCTTCCTCTGCAACAACTTCATTACGCGCCTGGACAACTCTATCAGCCGCTTCCGCTAAGGTGTCAGCAGTGGTGATAGACAATCCACTTTCAGCGATGATACGACGGCCTTCCTCTACATTTGTCCCTGATAAACGCACAACCAACGGGACTTTTATACCAATATTTTTTACCGCGTGCACGACTCCCTCGGCGATCCAGTCGCAACGATTAATTCCTGCAAATATATTAACCAGCATGGCTTTGACGCCTTCGTCAGCCAATACCAGTCGAAACGCCTTTTCTGTCCGCTCAGCGGAGGCGCCGCCTCCCACATCAAGGAAATTCGCAGGCTCTCCGCCAGCCAGTTTAATCATATCCATAGTAGCCATCGCTAGCCCGGCACCGTTAATCATGCAGCCAATGTCGCCGCTCAGGCCAACGTAACTCAAACCGTGATCCGCAGCCGCCACTTCACGAGGATCTCCCTGGGTTTTATCGCGCAACTCGGCAATTTCATGACGCCGAAATAAGGCGTTATCATCAAAGCTCATTTTTGAATCGAGTACGATTAATTCTCCGCTACCTGTCACAACCAACGGGTTGACTTCCAGCATAATGGCATCAAGATCGCGCAAGGCACGATAACAACCTCTTATGGTTTTGACGGCGTGGCTCAACTGTGTTGGCTCCAACCCTAATGCAAACGCCATTTCGCGCGCCTGAAAATCTTGGAGACCGACAGCGGGTTCAACGTAAATTTTCTTGATTGCATCAGGATTTGTTTCAGCTAGTTCCTCAATTTCCATTCCGCCTTGAGCTGAACCTATTATGACAATACACTCGGAGCTCCGGTCAATCAGAAAGCAGAGATACAGTTCTTTAACAATATCTGTCCCTGCTTCGATATACACTCTTGAACAAACTTTGCCTACCGGTCCGGTTTGATGAGTAATTAAATTTTTTCCCAATAATTCTTCCGCAGCCGCTTTAACTTCGCTATGAGCGTTGCAGATTTTAATGCCGCCGGCTTTGCCGCGCGCCCCTGAATGAATTTGTGCTTTCACCACCCAACTATTTCCGTCGATCTCCCTGGCGCGCTGTACGCTTTCTTCCGGACTGTAAGCTAAGCCACCTTCTGCGATCTTAACGCCATATTTCGTCAAAATCTCTTTCCCTTGATATTCGTGAATATCCAAACCATCACCTTATATGTTTAAAAATAATTCATCTGAATTCTATTGAATAGATGAGCCGGAAACAGAGCATGTCCACCATTACATGAAAATAAGCAGCAATCTTGAAATGGTTGACTTCGGGATTGACGCGTTTTTTGTACTCGATTCCGGGAATTCATCGGTCATGCGCAACAACGACCTCAGAACCGAAAGAAAAGCCGCTAAAGCGGCTCTTAAAAAGTTAACTGTTAGCTTTTTGCGGCGATTGCTGCCGCCATTTCGACTACGTTATTGGCCATTCTTGCCGAAGCTGCATCAATTAACCGACCGTCCAATGCAGCCGCTCCTTTGCCTTGAGCTGCCGCTTCTTTTAAAGCGGTCAAAATACGTTGCGCTTTTTCAACTTCGGTAGCTGGTGGTGTAAACACGTCGTTAGCGAGCGCAATTTGTGACGGATGGATTGCCCACTTCCCTTCACAGCCCAAAGCAGCGGCTCTTTTTGCCGCAAGCGTATACCCATCTGGATCTTTAATATCCCCAAACGGGCCATCAATGGGGCGCAAACCGTAGGCACGACAGGCAACCGTCATACGGCTGATGGCGGCATGCCATTGATCGCCGGGATAATCTGGATTGAGTCCGCCAATATTTGTCGTTCTTGCCCTGTTACTGGCCGCGTAGTCGGCTACGCCGAAATGTAGCGCTTCGAGCCGGCCTGCCGCACCACTACGAGCGATATCCTCGACATTAGCCATGCCTAAAGCGGTTTCAATCAATGCTTCGATGCCTACTCTGTTCTTTAGCCCTTGCTGCATTTCCAATTGGTTTAGCATGGCCTCAACCATATAGACATCAGAATATACACCTACTTTTGGAATCAAAATCGTGTCTAGTCTATGGCCCGCCTGCTCGATCAGATCAACGACATCGCGAACCATGAATTGTGTATCCAGACCATTTATGCGAACTGAAACTGTTACACCATGTCCCTTCCAATCCAAGTCGTTAAGCGCCCCTATAACATTTTTACGTGCCTGTAGCTTATCATCGGGAGCAACAGCATCTTCAAGGTCAAGAAAAATGAAATCAGCGCCGCTTTTCATCGCTTTCTCAAACATGCCGGGGTTCGACCCGGGGACGGCTAATTCGCAGCGCTGCACACGTAGAGTAGACGCTTCATATAATGTGTGGCTCATTTGTTCCTTCTTGTCCGATAATTTATTTGCGAGAATTAATCGTGAATTTTGATATTCCTGATCTTAATTAAGCAACACGTTATTAAATAAGCCGCCATTCTACTTTTGAAGGCGGTAATGTCAATTTTTTACGTTTGTCAAAGGGCAGCAAGTCCCGCATGGCATCAGTGTTCAGATATTTCCCGACGTAAATGCTGATATCGGCAAGTTGCTTGAGGCAACCACGGTTCTGAACTTCTGACATTTGCTGTAATGTTATTCCTGTGGCGCAGCGATCTACCGAGGTCAACAGTCTATTGTTGGCGCAGGGTTACTTGTAAGCGAAGGGACAACCCGTTTGCCGTCTATTATCGCAGCTAAAGCTGACTGGATCTAAACCTCGAAACGGGGGTAAGAGTACCCTTTTTACCGGATTTGTCGTTTTTGATACTTTGATACCGCACGATTGTGCTCCGCTAAATTGCTCGAAAAATGCGATTCCCCATTTCCTTTTGAAACAAAATACAACGCATCGGTATTAGCAGGATTCAGCACTGCCTGGATGGAAGGTAGCCCCGGCATAGCAATAGGAGTGGGCGGCAGGCCACGGCGCGTGTAGGTATTATATTCCTGATCAGTCAAAAGGTCTTTTTTACGCAGGTTGCCGTCAAATCTTTGGCCTAGACCATAAATAACGCTAGGATCAGTTTGCAGTAACATATTTAGTCGCAAACGGTTAACGAATACGCCAGCCACCAGGGTGCGGTCACCTTCCTTCCCGGTTTCTTTTTCAACGATCGAAGCCAGGATCAATGCTTGATAGGGATCTGTCAGCGGTAGATTTACGGTACGTTTCGCCCATGCCGCGCTGAGATGATTCTGCATTGCATGGTAAGCTCGTTTCAATATTGAGACGTCGCTGCTACCTCGCGCAAAAAAATAGGTATCGGGAAAGAATAGACCTTCCGGTGTCATTTCATCTGCGCCAATCAACTGAAGAATTTCCTTGTCGCTAAGGTTGGTTGTGTCATGCCGGAGGGCTGGATGCTCGTCCAAGGTTTGCCTAAGCTGCAGAAAAGTCCAACCCTCTATAAACCTGATCTCAGTTTGGTTGACGTCGCCTCTGGTGATGCGCTCCAGCAACTGTAACGGTGACGTGCTCACGGCAATCTCATAGTCTCCTGCCTTTAGTGAGGATGCGAGCCCCATCACGCGCGACAGCAACACAAATGTCCATGCGTCCCGCAAAACTCCTGCGTCCGCTAATTGCTTTGCAACGCTTTTCAAGCTACTGCCGGGTTCGATGGAAAACTCGTAAGGAATAACAGGAGGTTGAACTGGCGTGTGGACTTGATAGGCAAACCATGCGGCGAACAGGATTACGCCAGCCAGTACGAGAAAAATAATGCGTTTTAGCGTGCGCATGCGCTATAACGAAAATGAGCAGTCAACTGCCGAGTCAGTTTTGGGTTTTTCGGAAGATCAGCGTGCCGTTTGTGCCGCCGAAGCCAAATGAGTTTGACATTGCCACGTCAATTTTCATTTTTCGTGCAGTATTGGGAACGTAATCCAGATCGCATGCCGGATCCTGGTCGAAAATGTTGATAGTGGGCGGTGCAATTTGTTGATGTACTGCCAGGGCGGAGAATATTGCTTCTACCCCGCCAGCGGCGCCGAGCAAATGGCCGGTCATGGATTTTGTGGAATTGACCACGAGCCTTTTCGCATGTTCACCAAAACAGCGCTTTACTGCAATAGTTTCCGCAAAGTCACCCAGTGGGGTGGAAGTACCGTGAGCGTTGATATAATCCACCTCAGCGGCGTTCATGCCTGCGTTTCTAAGCGCGTTGGTCATGCATCGCGCGGCGCCCTCCCCGTCTTCACAGGGAGCAGTCATGTGAAAGGCATCGGCGCTCATACCAAAGCCAGCCAATTCAGCATAAATTTTAGCCCCTCGGCGCTTGGCGTGCTCCATTTCTTCCAGCACTAGAACTCCTGCGCCTTCACCAAGAACAAAGCCGTCGCGACCCTTGTCCCACGGTCGACTCGCGGTAACGGGGTCGTCATTGCGTGTCGACAGCGCCCGCGCTGAGGCAAACCCTCCGATGGAAATCGGGGTTACGCACGACTCTGCACCGCCCGCGACCATCACATCGACGTCGCCGTATTCTATTAACCGAGCCGAGTCGCCGATGCAATGGGTGGCAGTGGTACAGGCAGTGACAATGGCAAGATTCGGCCCCTTGAAGCCGAACATGATCGAGAGATTACCCGCGATCATGTTAATAATGGTACTAGGAATAAAGAACGGTGAGATTTTGCGCGGGCCGCCGGCATGGTAGGCATCGTAGGTATTCTCGATCATCGATATGCCACCGATGCCGGAACCAATGTTGACGCCGACGCGCTCGGCATCAAGATGGGTATTGGCTATATCTCCAATGCCGGCGTCCTTAACCGCCTGAATTGCTGCCGCCATACCATAATGGATAAAAATATCCATGCGGCGTGCATCTTTGAGGGGAAGATAGTCCGTGACATCGAAATCTTTGACCTCGCCGGCTATCTGGGAAGCAAATGCCGACGCATCGAAACGAGTAATCCGGGCAATGCCGGATTTTCCTGCGAGGACGTTGGCCCATGCATCCGGAACGCTGTTGCCAATAGGCGAAATAATGCCCAGGCCGGTGATGACTACCCTACGCTTGGACAAGGTTGACTCCGATATGGGATTTGCTAAAGCAAGAAATCAGGTGGTGTGAGAATTTATGTAATCAATGGCCTGTTGAACGGTATTTATTTTTTCTGCCTGTTCATCGGGAATTTCACATTTAAATTCTTCTTCCAGCGCCATGACCAGCTCAACGGTATCGAGCGAATCCGCACCCAAATCATCCACAAAAGAAGATTCGTTCTTCACATCAGCCTCATTCACTCCCAACTGCTCGGCCACAATTTTTTTTATACGCTGTTCTACATTTTCCATCTAGGTACCTCTTCTCCAGTAAGAAAAACGCCGTCATTCTAGCAAGTTTTCGGTATTAATAAAATCAGAACACTATCAAAGGTAAAAAGCATTGCGGATCCAAGCCGATAATACAAAGCATTATCCGCGTCATCTATAATTTAACCACTCTCAATGAAATAGACATCTAATGAATATTACTGTATTTAGCAGAACAGCTTTTGGTTAATCCATATACATCCCTCCATTCACATGTAGCGTCGCGCCAGTAATATACCCCGCGGCTGGGGAGGCAATGAACGCGACCGCCGAAGCCACGTCCTCGGGGCGTCCCAATCTGCCGAGGGGCACTTGCTGCAGCAGGCTTTGCCGTTGATTGTCGTTGAGCGAGCGCGTCATGTCGGTCTCCACGAAACCCGGCGCAATGCAGTTCACCGTGATGTTGCGGCTGCCTACTTCCCGCGCCAAAGATTTGCTGAAACCAAATATTCCTGCTTTGGCGGCAGCATAATTGCTCTGCCCCATGTTACCGGTAGCTCCCACCACTGAGGAAATATTGATGATTCGCCCGTAACGGGCTCTCATCATGGCTCGAAGCACGGCTCGGCTCAAACGAAAAACTGATTTGAGATCAATTTCCATGATTTCGTCCCATTCCTCGTCTTTCATCCGAATGAGCAAGTTGTCGCGGGTGATGCCGGCATTGTTCACCAATATCGCGATATCACCAAATCTCTCGTGTACTGCTTTTTGAACGCTTTCAATCTGAGCAGTATTATTTACGTTCAATACCATGCCAGCACCTTTGAGGCCGGCCTCTTCCAGGTAACGGCTGATGATTTGAGCGCCATCCTCGGTGGTCGCGGTGCCGACTATCGTAGCACCTTGCCTGCCTAGCTCAACCGCAATGGCTTGCCCAATGCCCCGGCTGGCACCGGTCACAAATGCTATTTGATTTTGCAGAATTATTCTCCAGTACGTTCATCATGACTCATCTCGAACAAACCTGCGCAACAGGCGCAGAGCTTCCTCCTTCCTGCATCAATATGCTTGCAGCATGCAGAAGCGCCACACCATTCGTCAATGCCAGGCTCTGCAAATTTCGGTCTATATGCTTGTTAAGCCCCGACAGCACCTTGCCTGGGCTGCATTCCATTACATGGGCAACGCCTGCGGCTGCAAAGAAATGGATGGTTTCTGTCCACCGTACCGGCTTGCATAATTGTTGCACCAAAATTTTTTTTATTGCCGTGGGATCATCGTGTTGTAGCACGTCCGCGTTGTGTAACAAGGGGATCCTTGGTGAGCCAAGGGTTACCCTTTCCAACTGCTGTTGCATTTTGTCGGCCGCCGGACTCATCAAGGAGCAATGCGAGGGTACACTCACAGACAACATTAGCGCTCTTTTTGCGCCATTTGACCTGGCCAGTTCCATGCCGCGCAACACCGCATTTCTGTGCCCTGCAATCACTATCTGGCCGGGCGAGTTAAAATTCGCCGGTTCCAACAATTCTCCATGAGAAGAATCCGTGACTTCATTGCAAACCGCCCGTACCACTCTCTCGTCAAGTCCGAGGATTGCCGCCATGGCGCCCTTACCTTCCGGTACTGCCTGTTGCATCACCTCTGCCCGAAAACAGACCAATGGCAACGCATCGGCAAAGGCCAATGCTCCTGAAGCTACCAAGGCGGTATATTCCCCCAAGCTGTGACCGGCAACAAAAACCGGTTTCGCGTTCCCCAGGCTTTCCCAGGCGCGATATACCGCGATACCTGCTATCAGCATCAGCGGCTGAGTGTTGATCGTCAAATTAAGCTTATCAGGCGGGCCCTCGTCGACCATCGCCCAGAAATCCTGCCCAAGAATATCGGATGCCTCGGCAAAGGTTTCACGCACTACGGGAAAATCAGCATACCCTTTCATCATGCCCACCGACTGTGAGCCCTGGCCAGGAAATACGCATGCAAATTTAAGGGGAGGCTTCATTGCTATTCCCATATTTGACCCATGTTTTTTACCAACGAAGCAGCACCGCTCCCCAGGTGAAACCTCCACCCACTCCCTCCAGCAGCACGTGCTGACCGGGTTTAATGCGTCCGTCGCGTATGGCAACATCCAGCGCCAGCGGAATGGAAGCAGCGGAGGTATTGCCATGCTTATCCACCGTGGCAACCACTTTTTCCATCGGTATTCCTAATTTTTTTGCCGTGGAAAGAATAATGCGAATATTGGCCTGATGCGGAATCAACCAATCTATATCGGATATCTGCAACATATTTTCAGTCAAAGCCTCGTATACAACTTCTTCCAGTACTTTTACCGCAAACTTGAATACAGTATTGCCTTCCATCGTAACGAACGGCTTGCCTCGCACCTTGCCGCCACCGATACTGCCAGGTGCAGCAAGGATTTTACTGTAGCTACCCTCAGCATGCAGATGGCTTGAAAGTATTCCAGGCTGGTCACTTTGAGTCAGTACCACAGCACCTGCGCCATCGCCGAATAGCACACAGGTGCTGCGGTCGCTCCAGTCGAGTATGCGAGAATAGATTTCGGTGCCAACCACCAGCGCGGTACGGCATTTGCCGGCGCGAATAAACAGGTCTGCGGTGGCAAGTGCATAGATAAAACCGCTGCATACTGCCTGCACATCAAATGCCGGGCAATCCTTAACATCGAGCTTATCCTGCAGGATGCAGGCGGTGCTGGGGAAAATCACGTCCGGAGTGGTAGTGGCGACAATAATGAGATCGATATCTCGGGCGGTGACGCCCGCCGCCGTCATTGCCTCGCGGCTGGCGTTGAGTGCCAAATCGCTAGCCATTTCGTTGTCTGCTGCAATGTGCCGCTGTGCAATACCCGTGCGAGTGCGTATCCACTCGTCGCTGGTATCCACCATGCGCTCAAGATCATGGTTGGTGAGAATTTTTTGCGGCAGGTAGCTGCCTGTTCCGACAACTCTGGAGTACATTATCCTAAATCCAACAGTTTATCGCTCATTTCAGTTGGGTGCTATGATCCACAAAGACTTTTTGCCACTTGCCCTTCACCCTGGTGAGTTCGTTATAAAGCGGATAGCAACTCCACCTCGTCCAACTGCCGAGCTTGGGATCATGCGGGACGTTCTTCAGGCAAGGGGCTGGAATACGGGAGCGAGCTTTTAGGGAGATGCGGCAACTCTGCCACCCGTTCGCTTAAATGGCGTAACATTCCACCGCGAACCTCATCCACCGCGCGCGCGATAGCGAAACCAAATGCATAGCTGTCAGCCGAGCCGTGACTCTTAATGACGATGCCACGCAACCCCAGCAGGCTTGCGCCATTGTATTGGCGATGGTCCACCCGGCGCTTGAATGCATTAATGACTGGCAAGGCAATGAGCCCGGCAAACTTAGTGAGAAGATTGCGCCTAAATTCTTCGCGCAGGTAAGTGGAAAGCATCTGGGCGACACCCTCCGAAGTTTTCAGAGCCACATTGCCGACGAAGCCGTCACACACAACCACGTCAGTCGTCCCTTTATAAATATCATTACCCTCAATATTCCCGTAAAAATTAAGTCCGCTGTCACGCAGCAGTTCCGCCGCCTGCTTCACTACTTCGTTGCCTTTGATCTCTTCCTCGCCGATGTTCAGCAAGCCGATGCTTGGCTTTTCCTTGCTTTCTACAGAAGATACCAAAGTGGCCCCCATAATGCCGAATTGAAGCAGGTGCTCTGCATTACAATCCACGTTAGCACCCAAATCAAGCACATAAGTACGCCCCCTCATTGTGGGCAGCACTACGGCGAGGGCC
>JALYOY010000105.1 GCA_030856655.1 Pseudomonadota bacterium
CGGTCGCGTAATGATTCCAGTTGTCTCAGGCGCTTCATCAGCGGTTGGGTTGCGTTGGTCAGCACCAGGCAAGGCCGGTACATCAGCGCGTAATCGAGGATGCGTACGATGTCCTTGTTGACGAAAGGTTCGCCCCCAGTAAAGGAAAACTGTTTAACACCAAGATCGAGCGCTTCCTTTATGAAAGGTTGGGCATCGCTAAATCGCAACATTTGCAGGCGATCATCTCCAGGTTTCGAGCCTTCGAGACAGAAAGGGCAGGCAAGGTTACAGACGGTACCGGTGTGAAACCACAACTCATCCAGTGCATGCGGTTGGATAAAACCGCGCGATTCCTCGCCTGGAGTATGACGCCAGTGTTTGGAACGATTGGGTTTTACGACACTGATGGGAATAACTTTCATGCCAGGTTCGTGGCTAGCAGCATCCATTTGTGCGATTGTTGGCGGTGTCGTTTGCAGTGTCGTCATAGGGTAGCCCCATACCGCAGCCGGCGAAAATACCGTAGTGCCGCCCGAAGTTACCGTAGAACTCAAAATGCGCAGCGAGCCGGGTATCGTGCAGCATGCGCCAAGTATTGCCGCAGACGGGAAAATGCTTTCCGGTTTCGATACGGTGATGTTTGTCGAGTACAAACAGATGGGGATGGTTGGGTATCGTGCCGCGATAAACCACGGATTGACCGTAGTCTTCGCAAGCTGGCTCCAGATTATCCAACTTGAACAATCGGTAGGTGGCGGAAAAAAAACGTATATTTCCGGTGCGAACCACCAATTCTGCGTTTCCAATGGTAATCTTGCGGTCCTCAACCAGGCGGGGATCGGCAAAGCCATGAATACGGGAAAGCTCCTGGAAGTCATTCCAATAGAGCGCTCCACTGAGGCACTCGCCATGTAGTATTGTATCGCTGGTAAGCGCCTCGGGTACGCGACGGTCGGTATAGACATCGGAAAAATACATCTCGCCACCCGGTTTGAGCACACGCCAGGCTTCGCGCAGTACAGCCGCCTTGTCCGGGGCAAGGTTGAGCACGCAATTGGACACGATTACATCCACGCTGCTATCAGCTAGCTTGAGCTCGTCGAGGCGCTCAATGTAGCCATGCAAAAAAAGTACGTTACCGGAGGCATGACCAAATGCTTTGCGATGATATTCCTCGTGCCGGCGGGCGACTGAGAGTTGCTCTTCAGTCATATCCACACCGATTACCTTGCCATGTTCTCCCACCAATTTGGATATCACGTATACATCGCGTCCCGAGCCGCAGCCCAGATCAAGCACGGTCAAGCCCTCCAATAATTCCGGCAGAACCAGCCCGCAACCGAAGTAGCGAGTAAGCACCTCATCATGCACCTGCGCGAGTATGGGCTTCACGTATTCGGGCAAACCCGCGTCCGTCTTGCAGGCATTGGTCTGGAGATCGAGCGAACTGCTCAGGGTTTCGCCGTAATATTGTTGGACAATATCATGCATAGGATCGCCTCATAATGAAAGTCAGGTAATTTTAGAGTGGTAGCGAGCCGCGAGTTTGTCGGGCGGTACACCGCGTGCAAAAGCTAGCGCCAGATTGCGGTTCACCCACGTGCGCCGCCACCAGCCGTCGCGATGCCAGCGCCGCGGATCGACGAAGAGTGGTTCGCGTAAAGCTGGAAATCGCCCCAGACGGCGCAATCCCCGCACCAGGGATACCTCCTCGAACAAGTGCCAGGGTGAATGACCGCCAGCCTCGACATAGGCTTGGCGTAACATGAACAGTCCCTGGTCGCCATAGGGAATGCCGAACCGGCAACGAAATGCGATAGCCGCTTCCAGCAGCGATGCAGGCCAGGCGCGCGGGGCATCAAAACGAAAGCGGAAATAGCCACCCACCGCGCCTTGCTCGATAGCGAGCTGCATTGCTAACACCGGATTGGCCGACAGGCGAGAATCGGCATGCAAGAACCATAGAGCGTCACCTTGCGCCAGCGCCGCCCCCGCCAGTAGCTGCCGTCCCCGGCAAGGCTCGCCAGCCAGCCAGCGAGCGCCATATTGATGACAGATTTTGCGGCATGCCTGGCCATCTGCGCCGTCCACCACCACGATTTCCGTCGGTCGATGCGGCACGTTTTGCAACTGGTTGAGCAAATTCGTCAATCTCGCTTCATCATGGTAACAGGGGATGATGACACTAAAACCAAGCATTATCCGGTTCCGTTAATTGGACTAGACTGCAAGCCAACGTGTGCAATGCCCGTCGCGCAGGACGGCGATCCGTCCTCAGCGCGACGGGCAATCGAAGGATGTCGTCCTGTTCGTCCACATCGAAACTATGCATCAGCGTGGCGACGGATTGTCCCGCTGCCTGACAACAATCGACCAGCGCTGCACCTAAATGCGCGGTGCTCCACGGCAGAGCGCTCAGCATTGGCCATTGGCGACAGCTTGCCATCAGCACCACGCCGCCGTCCTCTGCCGGAGTCAACACCGTATCATAGTGTAGCAACGCATCCTTAACCGCGGCATAGTCTGCTGCCGCAAGGGCGGGTGCATCACTGCCGATATAAACCAGTCGTTCCATGCCTGCGCAGCGCAGCTCATGATCCAGCATATTCAGCCGTTGTCCCAGGTTGCCGGTGGTTTGCGGCTGTATACGCACTTTCGGCTGCAACTGTGGCAAGAGAGTACTGGCCCAGGCATAATCCATCGGATGCGCTGGAGCGATTACCACCGGACCGGGCCAGTCGCCTGCGTCTTCCAGCGCACAGGCGAGCAGCGCCTCGGCGACATGGTTTGCCGCCTCTCGGCCCAGGCCCGCGGCTAATCGCTGCTTGCCGGTACCCAACGCCGGTCGCTTGCATACTAATACCAGAGCAATCTCAGTCATGCCGGTTGCTTGTTGAATTTAGCATATGAAAAACTGCTTGATGGAAACACGAATCTCTCATGAAGCTTCCCTTCAAGTAAATGAGTCCGGTCGAAACCATGAAACATATAAATTGCCTCATGATAAATGTCGCCGGTTATGGATTTCTTACCATCATAGACAGCATTTGTCCATCAGGCACGAATTTTTGCCATAATTTTAAATCCGTCAGTTGGACGGAGTGGAGTGTGGGGTTTATGGGGTACAGCGCATATCGACTGAATTAAAGCCGAATATTCGGGATTTGTAGGCGGCTTAATTTACCACACTCCGCCACCGCGCAGCAAAAGAGAGCTTCGTATCGTTCGAGCGAAGGAAATTTAAAACGGGTTCCGGATTTGGCTGAGCGACAGTAAAAGTGCTACCGCTGCCTATACCACTGCTCCAGCATCATTAGCACCCAAACCATGGTGCCGTGATACCCCGCATGCTCGTCCAAATGGTGTCCAAGCAGCTTATCGATAAAATCGGCACGTATGATATTCCTTGATTTGAGGTCACTCAAACTATCTGACGCCAGGGTCTGCAACGGTTTGTGATGTTGAAGCCACACGCCGAAAGGCAGGCCGAAGCCGTGTTTTTGCTTGGCAATAATCTCTTCTGGCAGGAACCCGCGTAGTGCTTCTTTAAAGAAATAGCGTAATTTTGTGCCTTTAAGCTTAAGTTGGGGTTCAAGTCGCAAAGAAAAAGCCACAACCTCATCGCTGATAAGCGGAAAAGCCGCATCCATTCCTGCCAACTCGCAAGCTTTCGCAACTTTGGGCAAATCGTTGTCGGCAAGCGTAAACTTGCGGTCAAATGCCAGCATGCGATTTATCAGGCTGCCAGCATCGCTCTGTTGATAGATTTCGTTCAAGAGGATGGCGGGATAGCCCGCATTGACACTGGCCAGGAACTCGTCGGTAAAGACTTCTCCATGGCCGTAACGCTCTAACAAATTATAGGTTTCGGTACGCGCCGGCATCGCGATCGACGCCTGTTCGATATAACTGCGGGCCTTGCTTACAAGGGGCAAGGAAGCTCCGCCAGGTATGCCGAAAACTAACGGCTCGATAATTCCTTTACGCATGGCAGAAGGCACGTGCTCATAAAGAGAGAAGAGATGTTGCTTGGCGTAACGCACGTTGCCGCCGAATAACTCATCTCCCCCATCGCCACCCAGCATCCTGCTCAGGCCGTCCGCTTTAGCCATGCGCGCGCAATAGAAAGCCGGTATGGCGGAAGCATTACCAAAAGGTTGATCGAAAATCTCCGCAACCTGCGGAATAGCAGCGACGATGTCATCGGGAGTGACATAGTATTCATGATGCCGGGTAGAAAAGTGTCTGGCTGCAATGCGCGCATATTCCATTTCGTCATAACCCGAGGCATCGAAACCAATGGAGTACGTCCGGGCCGGCTGGCCACTTGCTTCCCCCAATAACCCCGCTATGGTCGAACTGTCGGTTCCGCCGCTGAGAAAAGCTCCAACTTCCTCACCTCCGATCGCCTCCTTCATGCTTGACCGCAATACATCCAGAAAATCCTGCTTAAGTTCCTGGAAGGGGCGCTCTTCGTGCTCCAAAAATCGCATTTCCCAGTATTTGCGCGTCTCTACCTGCCCCTTCCGATAGGTCAAATATTCGCCGGGCAGAAGACGTTTCTGCCCCTGATAAATCGTATCCGGGCCGGGTACCATGTGAAAATAGACATAGTTGTATAAGCTCTGCGGAGCGATCTCGGGGTTTATCTCCGGATGCAAATTTATAGCATCGGCGGATGAGCCAAAAACCAGCCCTTCTCCCGAAAGCTGGAAGGCAAGCGGGCGAATGCCCATACGATCTATTGCTAAAATAGCTTCACTACGCTCTTCATGCAGAATGCAAAGGGAAAATGTCCCGGTCAGACTTGCGAAAGCTTTCTCTCCCCTTTCCCGCCAACTGCCGGCCAGCGTTTTTGCCATGCCTTCGGCGCACGCAAGCTGGGATAGGCGAGGCTCGCTAAAGCCGACTCGCCCCCATAGTGCCACCAGCAATCCTTCTTTTTGATAAACGTGCGCGCTATCGCTACTTGCAGCAACCGCCAAAGCACTGTTCCTTCCAGCCAATGCCTGGACCCCGCCGCCATCAAAACGGGCAAGCGGTCCAGCCATTCTCTGGACAAGCTGCAAATTGTCAGCGGCGGTGATGCCGTGGCCTATCCAACCGCATAACCCGCTCAAAGGATTGCCCTGATTTCTCTAAACATTACAGTCCCATTATTTTAGCTAAGGCTAATTGATTCCGTACTTGCGGGCACGGCACGAAAAATGCGATGTATAGGATCAACAAACAGTCTTGCTTGCTAAACCAGCACTTCAATAGGTGCAGGATGACTGAGGAACGCCGTCGGGCTTGCGGTCAAGCCGTAAGCGCCGGACTGAAAGACAACAATGAAGTCCCCCTCCTCGGCCTTGGTCATTTCCATCTGGTCTGCCAATAAATCCAGCGGGGTACAGAGGGGTCCCACTACCGAGACAATTTCCCTTTCGTTACCATGTAGCTTATTACCAACAACGACAGGATAATTTTTACGGATTACCTGCCCAAAATTTCCGGAGGCGGCAAGGTGATGATGCAGGCCTCCGTCTGTCACCAGGAATACCTGCCCCCTCGACTTCTTACGCTCAAGCACGCGACATACATAGATACCCGCCTCAGCTACCAAATACCGTCCAAGTTCGATTACCACGCGCGCTTCGGGAAGTTGCCGTTTTGCTTCAGGCATCAGGCGCTGCAAGTTTTCGCCCACCGCCGCCACATCCAAGGCCTCGTCGCCTGGAAAATAGGGAACACCAAAGCCACCCCCGATATTCAGCAAACGAACAGCGCTAGGCGCATACTGGGCAAGAGAGATGCCGAGTTGCAGCGTTTTTTCATGGGACTCCTGGATGGCCGCTACCTTCAGGTTTTGCGAACCGCTGAAGATGTGAAAACCCTCGAAATCGAGCCCAAGTTTACCTATCCGCTTAAGCATGGCGGGAACGCGCTCGGCATCCACACCAAACTGCTTTGGTCCTCCGCCCATTTTCATGCTGGAGGATTTAAGTTCGAAATCAGGGTTCACTCGAACCGCCACTTTTGGACGGATGCCGAGGTGAGTACCCAGACTGGCGATATGTTCCATTTCCCGCTCCGATTCCATGTTCAGGACAATACCGGCAGCAATCGCGGAAGAGAGTTCGTCGTCGCCCTTTCCCGGGCCCGCAAAGCTGACCAGTCCGGGAGACATTGGCGTATCAAGGGCAATCCTCATCTCGCCCCCAGATGCCACATCGATCCCATCCACCAGACCGGCGAGATGCTGGACCACGGCAGGCATGGGATTCGCTTTCATGGCATAGTGAAGGTGGACTTCAGTTGGCAGATGCCGGCGCAGAAAAGCAACCCGCTCGGTTATCTGTTGCCGGTCATACGCATAGAACGGTGTTCTGCCCACCCTTTGTGCCAATCGCATGAGGGACACGCCGCCAATCTGAAGACAGTTGTCGCGAATTGGAAATTGAATTACGGGCGCATGCTTTGGACGGTTATTACTCATGCGTCGCCTTCCAGGAAGGTATTTTGCAACTCCTGGGCGAGTAGTTTGCGATCAATCTTCCCGTTGGGATTGCGCGGCAAACTGCCTTTCCTGCACTCTATCCTGCTGGGCAGCATGAAAGCCGGCAGATGGATTTTGCAGGCTGCCAGCAATGCATCGTGGTCCACCTCCGCACCTTCCCTAGGTGTTGCGATCACAACGATGGCCTGGCCCAAGACCGGATGAGGTATTCCAACGGCGGCAGCTTCTCCCACAAGTGCCGTAGCATAGATGACTTCTTCAACTTCGGTGGGGCTGACGCGATAACCCGACGTCTTGATCATTTCATCGCGGCGCCCGATAAAATACAGGAAACCTTCTTCATCCATGCGCACAGTATCTCCCGACCAGACCGCCACTT
>JALYOY010000244.1 GCA_030856655.1 Pseudomonadota bacterium
CTCATGAGGTATACCCTAACGGAATATCAACCAGTCTGCCATTCGATATCCAGGTTAAGCTGGTGCATTCTATTAGCGGGATGGAAAAAGCACATATTACGCGTCCCGGCTACGCGATCGAATACGATTATTTTGATCCGCGCGGACTGAAAAGCTCGCTTGAAACCAAGACAATCGAGGGATTATTCTTTGCCGGGCAAATCAACGGCACTACTGGTTATGAAGAGGCTGCCGCGCAGGGGTTGCTGGCCGGCATCAATGCAGCCCTCAAAACGCGGGAGCGGGATGTCTGGTGTCCACGTCGCGATGAAGCGTATTTGGGAGTTCTGGTCGATGATCTCATTACTCGGGGCGTTACCGAACCCTACCGCATGTTCACCAGCCGCGCGGAATACCGTTTGCAGTTGCGGGAGGACAACGCTGATTTGCGTCTCACCGAAATAGGACGCGGGTTAGGTGTAGTGGACGACGCGCGCTGGGCCGCATTCGCTGCCAAACAGGAAGCGATTGTTCGCGAGCAAGAAAGATTGAAGGCCGTCTGGCTCAGCCCGAAGAATTCGAAGGCCTTGCCCGAGGTAGATGCGGCGGATTCGCTGCGGGTGCTGGGCAAAACCATGGGTCGCGATTACTCCCTGTATGAACTGCTGCGCCGCCCTGATGTCTCCTATGCGAATCTGATGACGCTGCCCGGAGCCGGCGAGATAGTCACTGATCCGCTGGTTGCGGAACAAGTTGAAATTCAGGCTAAGTATCACGGCTATATTGAGCGGCAGAAAGACGAAGTGGCGCGCAATATGCATTACGAGGAAACCCGTTTGCCGCAGGACCTTGATTACGCCACTGTGCTCGGCCTTTCCACCGAGGCACAGCAAAAATTAAATCAGTACAAGCCGGAAACAGCAGGACAGGCGGCAAGGATTTCTGGTATCACGCCTGCGACGATTTCGTTACTACTGGTACACGTGAAGCGTGGTTTTTCCGCCCAGAGAAAAAAGAAAAGTGCATGAATCCTGCGGCGCAGCTCGCTAACGGAATTGAAATTTTAGGGCTTGTACTTCCGCACGAAACTCAAACCCGCCTGTTGCAATATCTTGCGTTAGTCACGAAATGGAACCGGGTGCATAATCTGACGGCGATACGTGAACCCGAAACAATGTTGATCCGGCATTTACTTGATAGCCTATCTATTCTCCCGCACATCGCGGGGCCAAGGATCATCGACGTCGGCAGTGGCGCGGGCTTGCCGGGTATTCCCCTTGCGTTGGCGCGGCCAGACTGGCATACGGTTTTGTTGGAAAGCAATCATAAAAAAGCTGTATTTCTACAACAGGCGCGTATCGAATTGAAGTTAAAAAATGTTGAGGTGGCGGCTGAGCGGGTCGAGAATTTTTGTTCGAAGGATGGGTTCGATACAGTAATGTCGCGCGCCTTTTCCGATCTGGGAGATTTTGTCAACCTCGCAGGGCATTTGTGCGCCGAAGGCGCCAATAGCGGCAGGCTCGCAGCGATGAAGGGTGTTTATCCTCACGAGGAATTGGCGCAAGTACCGGCACCATTCATTGTCGAGAAAATATTATCGATTGCGGTTCCCGGCCTTGACGCAAAGCGGCATCTGGTTACGATTAAGCGTGCGTAGTCGAAGTAGTCGTAACTAAAGGGTGCTCCATGCCTCTTTTTGTTATTTGATGGCTTGGTTTCCGGCAGTGCCGGCTCGGGAGCGAACGTAGTGGCAAAAATTCTGGCAATAACCAATCAAAAAGGTGGAGTGGGCAAAACCACCACCAGCGTTAATCTGGCCGCGAGCCTTGCCGCTGCCAAGCGCCGTGTGTTGCTGATTGATCTCGACCCGCAGGGTAACGCTACCATGGGAAGCGGTGTGGACAAACGCACTCTGCAACACACGGTTTATCAGGCATTACTGGGCAGTCAACGTATAGCGGATGTGCGTATCATCGATACCAGGGGGAAATATGATCTGATTCCCGCGAATCGCGATCTGGCCGGTGCTGAAATAGAGATGGTGGATTTACCGCAGAGGGAAACGCGCCTGAAAGAAGCTCTGCAAGAAGTGGAAAGCGAATATGATTTTATTCTCATCGATTGCCCGCCCGCGCTCAACTTGCTTACGCTCAATGGCTTGTGCGCAGCATATGCGGTGATGATCCCCATGCAATGTGAATATTATGCATTGGAAGGGCTAAGCGACCTGGTTAATACTATAAAAAAGGTACGCGCCAATCTGAATCCGGTGCTTGAGATCGAGGGCTTGCTGCGCACCATGTTCGACCCGCGTAATATACTTGCGCAACAGGTATCGGAACAATTGCAGCAGCATTTTGGCGACAAGCTTTACCGCACTGTGATTCCGCGCAACATACGGTTGGCCGAAGCACCAAGTTTCGGCACACCAGCGCTCTATCACGACAAGCTATCGAAAGGGACACAAGCCTATCTGGCGCTGGCGGGGGAAATGCTTAACAGACACGCCGCCGGCGCCCCGCCAGTTTGACAGATTCCGAACAGAGATCAGAAAGAGCGGCAGACGTGGAGCGCAGAAGACTATGAAATTGAAGGGATTGGGCAGGGGACTGGATGCGCTGTTGTCGGGTAACGGCGATAGCGTTAAGGTTGGGGAGTCGCTGCGGAACTTGAATATAACCCTGCTGCAACCTGGCAAATATCAGCCACGCACCCGCATGGATAAAGAGTCTTTGCTGGAGCTTGCGGAATCCATCAAAGCCCAGGGCGTGATACAGCCGGTGCTAGTCCGGCCCGTTTCCGCGGAATGTTATGAAATCATAGCCGGGGAGCGGCGCTGGCGGGCAGCGCAAATCGCGGGACTCTCGGAAGTCCCCGCGCTGATCCGTGAGGTGCCCGATGAGGCTGCGCTGGCCATGTCGCTGATCGAGAACATTCAGCGCGAGAATTTAAATCCCCTGGAGGAGGCGACGGGTATTCAGCGGCTCATCAAGGAATTCGGCATGACTCATCAGGCGGCGAGTCAAGCTCTGGGCAGTTCACGCAGCGCCGTTTCCAACCTTCTGCGGTTGCTTAACCTATCCGTGCCCGTACAGGAAATGTTAATGCAAGGAAAGATCGACATGGGGCACGGTCGGGCGCTGCTCTCGCTGCCCCCGGACAAGCAAATAGAAACCGCATATCTCGTGGTTCACAAGCAACTTTCAGTGCGCGAGACCGAAAGGCTGGTACATCGATTAGAGCACCCGATAACGAAACAACGTCCCAAACACGACCGGGACTTACTCCGCTTACAGGAGAATATTTCGGCAAAACTCGGTGCGCAAGTCATTATAAATCCTGGAAAAAAGGGCAAGGGAACCGTGGTAATTCATTACAGCAACCTGGAGCAATTAGACGGAATACTATCAAGGTGGTGAAATTTTATTGGAGGAGCAGTTCTCCAGGCGATCACTTTTCTAGTTTTTCCTACTAATCAATAGCATGTTCTGATCCAGACGATACTTGCCTGCTTCTTATGCTATATACCAATAGATACCGAAAAAGCCGGTTCGTTCTTCACCTAATTCTCAGTCCGGCATCATAGTCCGGCACTATAGCTTGGAATCATAGCCCGTAAGGCTTCTTGGGCTACTTGACCTTCACCTCTTTGGCGAGTCCGATAGGCTGCCGGTTTTGTCCACCTGCTACCAGACAAACTGCTTGACTTAGCGCATCTTCGGGGATAGTCTTTACAGGGTTGTGGGTATGTAATGTATTGGTAACGAAAGCGGCGGCGCGTGTGGTGATGCGAGGGTACGGGGTACGGCA
>JALYOY010000245.1 GCA_030856655.1 Pseudomonadota bacterium
GAGCTCGACGGCAGGCGATTCGCTTCCGAGAATCATGGCAAGGGTCTGACGCACGAGTTGCAATCGAAAATTAGCGTAAATAACAAATCGTGCGGCCAACTGCGCGTGTTCTATCCCGAAGACAAGCCATTTCTGGTGCCGGAAGAGCAGAGACTCATCGACGCCGTCGCAAGCGACTTGGAGAGATGGCTTGAGGGCAAACGTCTGGAGCAGACACTGGTTTCCATAGCGGAAGAACACCAGCGTTCGATCGGGCAGGAATTGCACGACAATCTTGGGCAGCAGATTGCTGCGATTGGCTATCAAGCCAGGGCCCTGGAGAAAAAAATATCCGTTTCAGGGAGTATGGACGCGGCAACAGTCGCCGCGTCCATTGCCACACAAGCGCAGGCCGCAGTCATGCAATGCAAGCAGCTTGCACAGGGATTGCTTCCGTTTGAGTTGGAGACCAATGGCCTGATGGCCGCGTTGCAGGCATTTGCATCGAGGATCGCGACCACCTATAAGATTAGCTGTGATTTTGTGCGCAAGAATGAAGTTTCCATCAGCGATAACAATACCGCGCTTAACCTTTACCGGATTGCCCAGGAGGCCGCCAACAATGCGATACGTCACGGTGGTGCGCAACATCTTGTAATTTCACTGGGTTCCGGGAACGGAATGCTCTGCCTATCGATATGTGACGACGGCAGTGGCTTTGCCGGTGTTGACACAAAGCACGGCACCGCAGCCGGCATGGGCATTAAAATTATGCATTATCGCGCCCGCCAGCTTGGCGCGACGCTGGAATTCCTGACGCCCGCCGGCGGCGGTACAGAAGTGCGGTTAGAAATGCGGATGTTCTGAGGAACCCTGAAAATGTCAGCCTCGAAAGTACAAGTGATGCTGGTGGACGACCACGCCATGTTGCGGCATGGCATGGCGATGCTCATCAATCTCGAGCCCGATATGGAGGTGCTTGCCGAGGCCGGCGACGGTGACGAAGCGCTGGCCACACTCAAGACCGGTCATCATCCCGATATCGTTTTGATGGATGTGTCTCTCAAAACCCTCTCCGGCTTCGAGGTAATAAAGAGCGTGCATAGCCTGATTCCCGCATTGCCCGTGCTCGTTGTGTCCATGCATGACGAAGCTGTTTATGCCGAGCGCGCTTTGCGGGCTGGTGCGCGTGGGTATGTGATGAAGCAGGAGCCGGGAGAGGTGTTGGTCACCGCTATCCGCGAGGTTTTGAAAGGAAATTTCTATCTGAGCAAGCAAATGCAGGCCAGACTTTTGAATCGGGTCGCGACCGGAAATTCGGAGTCCGAACCGTTGATTAACAGCCTGACCCCCAGCGAGTTTGAAGTGCTGCATTTGATTGGATCCGGACATAGCAGCCAGGAAATTGCCCGCTTGCTTAGCCGCAGTATTAAAACTATCGAAACGCATCGCTTCAACATCCGTACCAAACTGAATTTGAAAGATGGGGCGGATTTAATACGATATGCCACCCATTGGATTTCGGAAGAGCGTTAGGAAGGCAGCGCTTTCACCAGGCAACTGGCAATCCGGTTTCAAGGAATCTCTGGGTAGGTTTCGTGCGGGCGGGCGATGCTTGCGAGGTGGGATACAAATTGCGAGGATTGCGAATAGTTGATGCCCTTCGCTCAAAACCTCGACGGTAGGGAGCCGACGAGATAGGCCACCCGAGAATCCCATCCCATAAGGGTTAGCGGCGGGGCTGGGTGGCCTCCGCATGCCGGACAAGAATGGGTATCAATTCTTCGGGAGGTAAGAATGCTTCCTGCCGAGACAATAGTATGTGACGGAAAATGTAAAACGGGAACCTCGGTTCCCGTTCAAGGCTGCTTCTTGCTAAATCAATTCATGGAAGTTTTTCTGCGACGGCTTACTGCACCTATCAGCCCAAGACCTGCCAGTAGCATGGCATAGGTTTCCGGCTCCGGCACAGGTGCGGCATATATGAAATCATCCATGGCAACGACATCAACAACGTTATCCGCGCCAAGAGGGCTGCCATCATTGATCCCTGCACCAAGTGCCGTGTTTCCGCTGGTGATCTGGACGTGCGAAATGATGGGCCCTTCGGTGAATGATACCCCCAGGAATGACAAGCTCTCCGAGCCAACCGTGCCAACGGGCACAGCGTAGACTCCCAGCGAAGCATTGGCGGCGTCGAAAAACTCGATCTTCGTTGAACTTGTCAGATCGACATCCGTAAATACCGACCCGAAGCCTGAAACCAGCGCGGGAGTGTTAGTCCCTGGTAAAAAGAAAGAAACATCCACGACATTGTTATCTACGCCTGTAAAGAGGCGCTGCGAACTGAAAACACCAAAAGTCGATGGGTAGTTGGGATTGATATTATCGAATTCAACGGGGGCTATTCCGCTATTCGCGCTGACCTGAACGCCTATTCCAGAGGTCGAAAATTCCGCTCCGCGGGGCGAATTGGAATTAAAGAAATTCGCCGGCAGGTTATTCGGGGCCGAAAAACCGTCCGGTACCCCATCCCAATTTATTTCGCGACGCACATCCCCGAACGAGCCATTCGGACCCGCCACGGTACCACCACCCAAATCGACACGAAATTGATCGCGGGCACCGCTTATTGACGCGGGCGTAGAATCCCCCCCGGCCGAACGGACAACAGGCGTCGCTGCCGCAAGCGAAGGCAGCCCCAAGCGAAGGCAGCCCCAACGATACCGCCGACAAAGCACCTAAAATTAGTTTCGTTTGCATTTCTCATCCTCCGAGATGTATGGATTGCTATGGTCTGTTTAGTATCGTTGCGACAATCCGATACGCAACGTACTGGTCAGATAGAAACGCCGACAGGCGTCCATTCAACATAGCTGGTTTTTCATAAACTGCAAATTAAAAAACGGCCGTGAATTGCGTCAATAAAGGTAAGCGAAGGAGTACTCTTCGAAGATACGTTTTGCCTCAAACTGTTGGTAACCGGACGAAGGAAAGTTATCGACATGGGCAAGCATGAGAGACGGGGCTCTCTTAAGGCGATGCGCAAACGCTATAATGAGCTAACGCGGCTTTTCTGGACGGTTTAATTTGGAATCTCGCTGTTGGCCTGCTCAAATGCGGCTGGGCTGACGTATGCCAAGGTTTGATGGATCCGCCGGCGATTATAGAACAGCTCGATATAACTGAAGATTGCTGCTCTGGCGTTTTCCCGACTTGGGATGTCTGCATGATGAACAAGCTCGTTCTCAGGTTCGAAAAGAAGCTTTCAGCCACCGCATTGTCGTAAGCACTGCCCTTCGAACCCATGCTGGGCAGTATTCCGGCACCTGTCATCTGGTCGCGATATTTTTGGCTGCGATAGATGGCGTCTTGATCGGTGTGGTGGATCAAGCCCGGCTTCGGTGCGCGATGCGCAATCGCCATGTTCAGAATTCCATCGACTGGCTTATGGGCTGGTGAACATCGATGGAGAGCTCGCGGCTATGGAACCTCGATCACACGGCTCCGGAGTTCTCGCTAAGCACGCCGAAAGTATCCATCGGGCAATCAGCGCACCACCGCTCGTTGCAAAAGCGGCAGACTGTCAGGGCCGAACTCGCATCGTGGGGCAGTGTTCGAAGCATGGCGTCGGCAACTCGCTCCAGCACGGCGCGATCCTCGGGGGCAACCACTTTCAAAACCGCTGCCAGCGCCTCGCTGCGGCGTTCGAGAAGTGCATTGCGATGCATCTGACCCGCTTCAGTGAGGTTCAGGGCGACTACACGCCGGTCATGCGGGGCCACACTTCTTACCGCGAGATCGGCGCTCGCCAAGCGATCCACAAGTCGCACCGTGCCGGGGTGTGAGAGCCGAAGTACCCCGCCGAGCTGATCGATCGACAGATCGGGGGCGTGGCCGATCACGACCAGTGCCGCAGCGGTCTCGCCGCCCAGCGCCATCCCATCCAGTGCCGCCGATCGCACACGATCCGTGATCCCCAGCGCCAGCGCGCCGAAGAGATTGATAAGTCGGTCCGATGGTTCGCTCATTGCCGTCTTGCCTTTCAGGTATTGATTGTTGTAAGATTCAATTGTGTGCATGACGCATACACTAACGTGCCTACCGGAGAATCTCAATGTTTGATAGGGTCGTCTCAGAATTTGGGATTTAAAGTACGCTCGCGTTTTACAAGTTGCTGATTAATATAGTATTCTGCTAGTTACAAAATTAAATCAAAATTAGTTCCGATTAAGTTTTATAAGTTATTGTAATCATGTATTTTACGCTTTACTACGTACTTTAAAATCAGAATTCTGCGAGTTCTCTATGTAGTTCATCCTTGCAGGATCCCAGGCATCACTGCAGTACCACTTAAGGAGAAACATCATGTCCAGTACTCCATTGACAATTAAATCGCTTCCCGTAATCTTGCTTATGCTTGGCCTGATGGCAAGCGCCCAGGCGGCTGAGGTTCAAGTGAAGGTGACCGTTGAAAATGTTGCACCTCAGAATAGCATTAGTTTTGCACCGCTACGTTTGGGTTTTAATAATGGAACATTCGACGCATTCAACATAGGCCAGGCGGCAACCGCGCCGATTATCTCGGTTGCCGAAGGAGGAAGTGGTGCAAACTGGTTCCCGGCGTTCGCTGCGGCGGATCCGACAGCAGTGCTTGGTACGGTTTTAGCCAGTTCTCCTCCTATTCAGCTGCTTCCAGGCGAAATGGGCTCCTCTACCTTTACGGTCGACACAGCCGTTAATCCATACTTTACGTTTGCAGCGATGGTGGTTCCAAGCAATGACTTTTTTATCGGCAACGATTCACCAGCACAGTTCCGGCTATTCGACAACGCGGGCGGTTTACTCATCAACAGCATCTCCCAACACGCTAGCAACATCTGGGATGCTGGTTCAGAAGTCTTCGATCCAGCAGCGGCAGCTTTCGTGGGGGACAATGATTTACGCACACCGCAGAATTCAGTCGTCAGTTTCAATTTCGCCGAACTGTCGGGATTCAATGGGTTGACGACCTCCGCCGGATATGATTTCAACAGTCAATTAGCTGGGAATACCGAGGTGTACCGTATCTCGTTCGAGGTGAGCCCCGTCCCGGAGCCGGAAACTTATGCGCTGATGCTGACCGGCCTGGTAATGGTGGGTTGGATGGCTCGCCGTCGCCGTGCGATGATCTGATCCCTGACGCGGACGGGTTTTCCACGGAGCCGGCAGGCTAACCATCGATAACGCTACAAGATAACGCTACAAGATAACGCTACAAAAAAATTTCCGAATTTTGTTTTCATGATCGTAATGAATCCAAATGGAATGAAAGTAGCTTCATCCAATCCCAGTCAATGGGGTATTGGGAAAACTCTGGTTTTTATGCTAATGGGAACCCTTAGTGATAGAAATAGCCGTGATAGAAATAGCCATAACCTTATTGCGAACGATGGTTATGGAATTGCACAATATAGTCGAAGATAATAAAATGGCGCATCCAGATCCTGTCCTTGCCCTTGCGGCTTCCAAATATTCTTCTAGGTTAATGTTCCAGGAAGAGCGGGAAACGTGTTGCTTGGAAGGTATTTGAACTGGGTACCACGGGCGCTTATTCATGGCGTTATTCAGGGTTTCCCTTAGTATAAAACCAGTGTTTCCCCAATATACCGATAGTATTGACTGAGTTAGGATGAAGCTACTTTCATTCCATTTGGATTCATTACTATCATGAAAACGGGAATAGGGAAATTTATAGCGGTTGTATTAACGCTGGGCCTATTAGCTTCCTGCGCCCAAACGGGTGCTCTCGAAGTACAGAACGACAATACACGCAAGGCTGCACAAAATGCCAGAACTTACGCCGACCACGATAGTCTGGCAAAGCGATATGAAAATACGGCCAAGGAATTGCGGGTAAAGGCAGAGGAGCAAAAGAAACTGCTCCAGCACTACGACGACAAAAGCTATCTCTATGGCAGGCAGGGGCAGGATTTTCAATCGCATACGCTGGCTTTAATGCGGAAATACGAGCAGGCCGCGGAGGAAACCATCACCCAGGCTGCTTTTCATCACAGGATGGCATCGGAACTTGCGAAGCGCGATTATGCCGCCCCCGCGGAAACACCGCGTCAGCGAAGCAAACGGGAAAACAAGGCCAGGACCGGATCAGATCCTAAAGACTCGACTGTGAGTACCAGTGAAGCACTGTAAGTGGTGCGGGCCGTGGTAATCAAGTTGAATCCGGCGTTATGGCGGGCCAGCCTGGCTAGGCCAACTGTAAACCGGCGTATGAAGAATGAGAGGCTGAAAGCGCATTTTCAGCCTCCGTCCCTCCCCAGATAATATCCCTATCCATATAGAACCAATGTCCCACGGCGCGCACGAAATGGCTGGTGCGCAGCCACCCACCGTGTAGCGCGCCACAATTCCACCACCGCGTGATCCGGCTGTGGCTGTTCATGCGCGTCGCTTCCGCTCACGTTACAACGATTTTTTCGGGCGACTTTCGGATGATTTACGGCCCTTGTCCGGCCTTTGTCCATTACTTCGCTAACTGAGCGCTCTGACGCGCCCCAAAAGCTGCGCTTTTAGTTCCATCCGCGGCTCGCGCTCCGGCAGCAGGTTAAGCTATCGAGTTGCCCCGCCCGTTATCGGGAAACCCAACTATGAAACGTGTTGATATCCGCCTCTGTCAACGCC
>JALYOY010000278.1 GCA_030856655.1 Pseudomonadota bacterium
GGCATATTCTTGCTGGCAGTAACCGAAAGCGGGGATTTCCTGAACTTGGCATTTGAAGCAGTATCGGCCGCCGGCACGGTGGGCTTATCGAGGGGAGCCACCGCTGATTTATCCGACGCCGGGCAAAGCATCATTATCGTGTTGATGCTGATCGGTCGTGTGGGGCCGCTGACCATCGCATTTACCCTCGCTCACGCGCGCAGCGAAAGTATCCGGTATCCGGCTGGCCAAGTGAATATCGGATAGTGAGATACTGAATTTGGTTCGAGGCCAAGAGCCTCAGCATTCCTCAACTGGCAATTGCGATCCTGAATTTGCATGCGGTGAATCGGCGGTAAAATTATTCCACCACTCTTATTTTATGCTTTTCGTCAATCACGCCCGGGATGTCTTGGGTGGGGCGAGCAAATTTCCCTTTAAGGTCATCAACGCCTGATTGCGGCTTGGCGAACTGCTTCAAATCTTTACGTTGCCTACGCTTTTCGGTGCTGTTTATTTCCATTCTCTGATCGCGCTCTTCTACCAGTCCAGGTCTCGCTTCACCGTCCCGGTTAAAAGACCAGGCTAGCATCGGCTCGCCCAGAGGTAGCGCGTCGCCTGGTTTTCCTTCATAGCCGGTATTCCAGACGTGCCATGTTTTGCCGTAACTATTCATTTTTCCTTTCATCAATGCCTTTTCCGCAATGTCGGGTATCTTCGGTGCGACAAGCTGCCCGGAGAGAATTTCGCCATTATGCGGATGCCAGTATTTTTTTTCTTCTTCAGGCAGTCTGGCAAAGAGTTTTTCCGAAATAATATATTCAATGCCGTTCAAATTCGCATCCTTCGTATTACCATCAAATAGTGCGCACTGTGCGAAATCCTCATTAATTTGGTGGCAATAATGATGAGCCTCCATCTGGTTTTCCGGATGATCTTTCATGGGATGAAAGCCAACCAGATAAATGTCAAAGGGCTTCAGTGGGGATGTGCTCTGCAGAAGTTTTGCGCCCACTTCCAGTATTTTGGTCTTCGGGGTTTTTGCTTCGCCAGCAGGCGAGGTGACGGGTTGCATGGGTTCCTGTGCAAAGGCAAACGAAACCGAACCGCCGATGAGTGCCATTGCATAGAAAAGCGTCCGAAAACCTTTAGTCCATTCGCTCATGATCACTCCTGTAGATTATCCACATGTGCACTCGTATTGTCGGGGATGCTATGCCAAGAGTAAGTTCGTTAGCGTACAGAAGTCTGCTTAGCTTTATTGCAATTATTGCAATAACTTATGGTACGAAGCTGCAATGTACAGCATGGTTGACACCAGCCTGTTATTGCAAAAGGGCTGTTTAATTTTTCAATGGACACCACAAGGAACTCATCATGAACAAACGTCGCCTCGGTTCTACCGGCCTGGAAATTGCTCCGTTGGTATTTGGTGGCAATGTGTTCGGTTGGACGGTCGATCAACAAACCGCGTTCGCCCTGCTTGATCGTTTTGTGGACGCAGGCTTCAATGCCATCGACACAGCGCCTATTCCATGTGGGCGCCAGGCAATCAGGGTGGTGAATCCGAAACAATCATAGGCAACTGGCTCAAGGCCTTACCTGGCCGCCGCGAGACAACCGTCATTATTACCAAGGTTGGCGCCAAGCTTGCCGAGGATAAGAAGGGCTTATCGGCCAAGCGCATCATGGCGGCCGCCGAGGATTCATTGCGCCGCTTGCAAACGGATTACATTGACGTTTACCTGAGTCACCAGCCAGACTCGGAAACCCCGGTCGAGGAAACGTTGCGCGCCTACGATAAACTTATCCAGCAGGGCAAGGTAAAGGCGATCGGCGCTTCCAACTATAGCGCCGCCCAGCTGCGCGAGGCGTTGAGGGTTGCATCGGAAAAAGGCGTACCGCGCTACCAGGTCCTGGAGCCCGAATACAACTTGTATGACCGCAGCGGCTACGAAGGCGAACTACGCGACTTGTGCATCGAAGAAGGCCTGGGGGTCATTACATATTACAGTCTGGCATCCGGCTTCTTGTCTGGTAAATATCGCTCTCATGACGATCTGGGAAAGAGCGTTCGAGGCCAAGGCGTCAGCAGATATCTCAATGGCCGCGGTTTCCGCATTCTGGACGCACTGGACAGTGTGGCAGCGTCTCATAATGCAACACCGGGCGAGGTGTCATTGGCGTGGTTGATTGCTCGCGAAGGAGTTACCGCGCCGATTGCAAGTGCAACGAATGTTCAACAGCTTGACAGCCTGATCCGGGCAGATCAACTCACGCTCACTGCTTCGGATATTGATCTGTTGGATACGGCCAGCGAGAAAATTTAGACACGCGTTATGACGCCGATAGGGCCGAGTCTCATCGATTTAGGAGTCGCGCGGGCGGCGGACGATAGCAATAACCCCAGTAGTCAACACGCACTCCGCGGAGGACTTGTTCAAAGATCAAGTTACGGCCGAGGGTTTGGGATGGCGCATGAACGGCCGTCCTTTTTCTGTTAGGCTTATGCCGAGATCAGTCTAAGGAGTAGAATTGTCCGGTGCAATGGCAGCCAAAGACGCGGTCGTGCTCGTGCATGGGCTGTGGATGCATGGCTGGGTAATGCGATTAATAGGAATGCGGCTTCGGCGCTGTGGTTTTCATCCTCTCTTCTTTTCTTATCCTTCCATGCGCAGCTCGCTGTCGCAAAACGCGTTATTGCTGTCAAATTTTGTTGCAGATATCGCTGCGTCGCGCATCCATTTTATCGGCCATAGCCTGGGCGGTCTTTTGGTGCTACAGATGCTTGCGGAATATCCTGGGCAACGGACCGGCCGCGTTGTACTGGCGGGAAGCCCTTACAATGCGAGTTGCGTAGCGACGAGACTTTCACGCAGAGGACCGGGGCGATATATTCTCGGACGCAGCATGCTGCAGTGGTTGGGCCAGAAAACACCGGAGGGCGGCGCCCAATATGAATTCGGGGTCATTGCCGGCTGCAAGAGCATGGGCGGTGGCAGGCTGATATTCCGATTGCCTCAGCCCAATGACGGCGTGGTGACAGTTGAAGAGACGCAGATGCCGAATATAAGCGATCAGATAATGCTCAACGTGAGCCATTCGGGAATGCTTCTGTCTGCCGGGCTGGCACGTCAGGCATGCTCATTTTTGCGATCTGGTCACTTTTTGCACAATTCGGAAGTTTGCCCTGATTCCGAAGGTTGACCACTCATTATTCACTCATCTTTCAGCGTGGTGCTATGATCCATAAAGATTTCCTTCGCCATTCGACATTTACTATTATTGGTGAGTTCGTTACAAGGACAAGGCGAATTTAAGACGATGACTTTACGAATTTCGCACGCATTACGACGGAATTTTGCTGGTGTTCTTGTCGCGTTGCTTTCAGGTTGCGCTAATCTCGGCTATTACGCTCAGGCCGTGGATGGACACATGGATATCCGGCACCGGACCCAACCCATCAGCACGATTATTGCCGATCCCAACGCTAGCCCGGCATTGAAAGATGCCCTCACTGTCGTAGTCAAGCTACGCGAATTTGCCAGCCATAAACTTAAACTTCCCGACAACCAGAGCTTTACGACTTACGCTGACTTAGGTCGCCCATACGCGGTTTGGAATGTATCCGCCACTCCAGAGCTATCAATGGAGCTAAAAAAATGGTGTTTCGTGGCAATCGGCTGCGTCAGTTACCGTGGTTTTTTCTCCAAGATTGAAGCGGAACGCTTTGCCAAGGGACTCAAGGCAAAAGGTTATGACGTAACTGTAGGCGGAGTTCGCGCATATTCCACCCTGGGCTGGTTCAAAGATCCCATACTCAACACATTCCTTGGCTATTCCGAAACAGAACTTGCACAGTTGATATTTCACGAGCTTGCCCACCAGGTAGTTTATGTGCGCGACGACAGCACCTTTAATGAGTCTTTTGCGACCGCGGTCGAACTGGAGGGCGTGGGTCGTTGGCTGGACAGTAATGGAACAGATGAACAGCGGGCAGCCTTCGATGCGTCACAACAAAAGAAAGCCGCTTCTACCGGAATCATGCTGAACCATCGCAAAAGGCTGGAAGATCTGTTTGCTTCCGACGCGAGTAATGCGGAAAAACGTAAGGCCAAGGCGCTCATTTTGGCCGAGCTGCGCGAAAAACTCTCGGCGTTAGAGGTCACCGAAGCCAGAGTCAGCACTTATGAACGATGGTGGGCACAACGTCTCAATAACGCATATCTCGCTTCGATCTCAACCTACACGCATCTGGTGCCAGCGTTTCAAGCGCTTCTTGCACAGCAGAAGGGAAATATTGAACAGTTCTACGAAGCTGTGAAAAGAATCGGCAATTTGCCAGAGGCGGAGCGGGCGTCGTTACTGCAGCAAACGGATTCGGGTAGCCAGACGGCCGCTAACTCAGTGCGCTAGAGGTCTGCCGACAGGCTACCAGGGGAAATTCAGGTTCAAGCGCTATTAACCAATGCGGGGTGAAGCAATTCAATCTCGTAAATATGACGACCTTGTTGTGGTGGCGAATAGGCGCTGTAGCTCGAAATGACGGAAGGCTCCAGATAACCCGTGATTTGTTCGAGATCCGACAGCCTTAGTCCCTGTCGAACAAGATAAGCGATATAGCTATGCCGGATTGTCTGGGCGTTAATTCCCTGGGGGTCGGGCAGGCCCGAATCCACCGTGGCGCAAACCAAAGCGGCGGAAAACTCGATCCGCACTCCCGGATCATCCGGATTCCAGGCAGGGTGACCGCCCGATTGCTCAAATAAAGATTTGAGCGAGCTGCTTATGGGAACAGCCCTTGGCGTTCTTCCTGTAATTGTGATCGTTGCCATCTGCAGATCAATCTGGTCCGGTCGTAACAAGGCAGCTTCATCGATACTGAGGCCGCTGAGCAATAAACCGATCAGTTGCTTTCCTTGCAGATTTGAAGCGCTAAGCAAAATCCTTAGTTGATGACTTGAAAGTTCCCTCTCTCCGCGTAAAGGGCTCGCCAGCGCATTGTTTGTTTTATGGTCTAATGGGCTGAGCGCCGTTTGGGAGTAATTAACCAGTTCCGCACCAGCCGATGGATAATTATGTATTCCCAAAACCGCAACATGCGGTTGCTGTTCCTCCTTTTTATGAGTTAAATACTCGAAAATCCACACGCTGAAAAGACCTAATAACAAAGAACCCGCAATCGCAATCAGCGCATCACGGCTATAGTCCGGCCTCACCGGATCCCTGGATTCAAATGCCCGGCTAATGACCGCTACCTGCGGGTATTTTTCCTTGTGACCGGCGCTGACTTGTACCAGTCGCTCTTGCGTTTCACGATAGAGCGTTTCCAGGCCTTCAAGATCGATTTTTAACGCATCGTGCTTCGCGAATTTTGTGGTGAATTCCGCAGCCTGATGCTTATGCTCGTCCAACTGACCACGAATTTCTCTTACGGTCTGCTGCGCAGCGGCATAAGTCACTTCCGCATCGGCCAACACAACGTTGCTACCTTCCTGCTGCTTGCCTTTGATTACTGTCTCCAGTTCGTTGATCTGTTCCGGGATAAACTTGAATTCGGGGTGCAGGTTTATATACTCGCGGGTAAACTTTTTATCCAGTTCTACCAGCTTATCGCGCAAATCCCGCAACCGTAGTTCGAGCCCGAGCAAACTTCCCTTCTCATCATTGGGAACTACCGCCTTCCCTCGGGAAATAGCGGATTTTATCGCGGCAACATTCGATCTGGCTTTGACCTCCTCTTCACTGGCTTTGTTAAGCGAATCGGTCAAGCCTTTAAGGCGAGCTAACGCTTCATTTTCTTCTCGTCCGATAGAAGAAATATCATGATTTTTTCTAAAAGTTTCCAGTTCAGTCCGGGTAAAATCAACTTTATCGGCCAGCCCTTTCAGTTCGTCTTCAATAATACCTGTCGTGTCACTCGTGCGTAGTTTGACTTCTTTAGTCCGGGCGTCAAGGTAAGCATCTATCCAAGTATTGATGAGTACCGGCAAGAACTTCGGGTCGGAATCCTCCGCCTGAATTTCGACGAGATTGGTATCGGCGACAGGTTCGACATGCAGGAAATCCTGTATATCGGATGTCGTCAGGGACTTGTCAGCGGCTGACGCCTTAAGCCGCGACAAGGTCTCGGCAATAAGTTCATGTCCCAGTAAAAATTGCCTTTGAATAGCGACGTGCTGAATATCCGGATCACCGCTTTGGCGGTCTATGGCGGTCATTGCAGAGGTCAACAATGTTGCACTGCTGCGGTAAATGGCTGGACGGCTGTAATTGCAAGCCAGGCTGATAACGGCACAAATTAAAAAGACAACGCTGAAAATGGCGAATCTGCGCGAACGATACCAAGGCCTCTCATCAACGCCGGCAGGCGGATAGAAACCGCCTGAAAAATGCGGACTGACTCTGTTTTTCATCGGTGCGATAATCTCAGCATAAGCCTCATTGTTGCACTTGGCACGATGCAACGTCCCCCAATTAGCGAATCAAATTGCAAGCGCAAATATTTATGATAGCTCTCTTCGGCTGCCTGAGGGTCAGCCTAATCAATGCCATGATAAATATGGTTCCTCTGTGCGGTTCCATACAAACAATATCCGTTTATCCGATCACAATACGACTAAGGATTAAAAAATCGGCTTTTCACATTCCTGTAAGAATTTTGTTTTAAGGTAAGCGCTCCCTTTTTATTTATTCCATTGATTAAGGAATCGAGAAAATGAAGAAACATAATGACCAAGATTTGTTCGGCATGACTTTGGCTCTGCTTGATCACAGATCAGCGGCCTTCAGGCAAAAAATGCTTAACCACTTTGAGTCGAAAGGCCGTTATCTTTTGGCAGATATCGATATATTCCCGGATAGAAAAAACAACAGCCCGGTTAGGTTTTTAAGGGAAAGCGCCTGACCCACAAGGCTTATCGGCCCAGCAGATGCCACATGCCCTACGGATGTTGCGGCACTGTTTGATGCGTCTATATTTGATGTGTCTATATAAGTCTGTCATCGGCAGACTCTGATGGATCCCTACTCCGACCATCATTCCCCCCAACCCCAACCCCATCCTATTCATCAGTCTCTTATGCCCGCGATATTCGTGGGGCATGGTAATCCCATGAACGCCCTCAGCAACAATCCATACACCGTAGCGTGGTCTGCTATTGGCGCTGGGCTTCCGCGGCCCAATGCTGTCCTTTGCATATCGGCACATTGGTACGTTCCGGAAACGGCCGTCACGGCCATGGCGAAACCTCGGACTATCCATGACTTTGGGGGATTTCCTCCCGAACTTCATCAAGTTCAGTATCCCGCGCCCGGCTCGCTTGACCTTGCGGCGAAAGTCGCGGATCTGCTTCCGCCAGGCCTGGTCACGATGGATATAAACTGGGGTCTGGATCATGGAACCTGGTCCATTCTCATGCACATTTTTCCCCATGCCGATATTCCGGTCATTCAGTTAAGCATTGATGAAACCAGGGAAGCGGCTTGGCATTACGACATTGCCCGTCTCCTGGCGCCATTGCGCGAAGAGGGGGTGCTTATCCTGGGCAGCGGAAATATTGTGCACAACCTGCATACCTATTCATGGGGAAGCCATAAGGTTGAACCATACGATTGGGCGCTTCGATTCGAAAATGTTGTGCGGAAGGCATTGAGCTCAGGCGATTTCAAGCCACTTATCGAGTATGAAAAGCTGGGGCAGGATGCGAAACTGTCCGTGCCCACGCCGGATCACTATTTGCCGCTGCTCTATATCCTGGCTCAGCGCCGAAAGGATGACGAAATAAACTTCCCCGTAGAGGGGTTCGACGGGGGCTCAATTTCCATGCTGGCGGTGAGGATAGGCTGATGTCATGGTCCGGCCGGATTTTAAAAGCCTCCATAATGATAAGCCGCTGTTTTATCGTGCCGCCTGGTGCGCGTACGGACTGAATCTTCATATTCCGCAAATGCTTCATGTTGTGTTTCCCCCTGGATCGCCCCTAGCAGTGCACGCGCACCCAGCTGGGCGGATTCAATCGCAACTTCGATTCCCATGCCGCTCAAGGGATCAGGTGCGTAAGCTGCATCACCGATAGCGATCCACCCATCTCCGGTTGCCTTGCTGAATGACCGGGTGCCGGCCATACGCCCGGTTATTCGCGGGTTGCGCGTGTCGCGAAGGTTGCACGTTTTGCCCTGAGCGCTCGATATCAGTGGAGCAAGCAGACGTGTGCGATAAAGCTCCTCGAAAAAAAAGTACCGCAAGGACGCATGCCGCCGCTTGACGGCCTCGCGGCTGGTGCAAAAGCCGGCAAAATACCCGCCATCCATGATGGGTAACGCATACCACCAGCCGTTATCGACGGCTTCGACATAGAGTGCATAATCCCGTATACCGGGCTGCGGGCTTAACGACGTCATCAGGGCAATTTGCGATGACTCAGCCATCGGCACCTGGTCGAAAAAACGAGCCGCTGCGCGGCCGGTTGCAAGAACAACAAAACGCGCGCACAGCGGATCGCTTTCCGCATTTTCGGAGCGCAGCGAAAGGTGCCATCGATCGCCGCGGCGCTCAATGTCCATAACTTTAGTGCCGGCAACGACGGAAACTCCCGCAGCGCTTGCCAGGCTGCGCAATGCCCGGTCTAAAAGCTCGCGTTCAAGCGCCACACCGGCACCCCACGGATTAAACATCGCACTGAGTGTCACGGGTTCGGGTGTGCCCCACAGCGAAATCGTCTCATGGACTTCTAGACCGGGTGCGACCCTTCGGAAAAAATCGGGGCAATACTGCTCGATTGTACGGCGCGCACGGCCGGATACGAGTTCGATACCGCCTATGCTGTAGCCGTCCCAATGCACGAGGCTCACGCATGCGCCGCCGCGCGCAAGCATGAATGCACATATCGCGCCGGCTGGCCCGCCTCCCACGACTGCGACATCAAAGCTTTGGCTACCGCCTGATTGAAGGACTGAGCCGTTCACCGAATAATCCTTATTCGACTCTGGGTTCGACCGCGGGAAATAATGGAAAAGCTGTTGCCGTGTCTACTTTTCGCTTTCCAGCCTGCCGGCATCGGAAAAAACTTGTTGGACAATATTCTCCAGCTCGAGCGGGCCCCAGCTGGGGAGACCGTAGGTGACGCATTTTTCGTATCCGGTAACGGCGAAACAGATACTGGTGCTTTTGGAATCCGGCATGCGAAGCGCCGCGGTTCCCACCGTTCCGTCGTCTTTCAGGAAGACCGAATATCGGGTGTTGTATTGCGTGGGCAGGTCGAAAAAGCGAATCCTGTAAAACTCATTCAGGAGAACGACCAGATTCTTGCTTCCATAAAGGAACTGCACGCTTTTGTCACCACGCTCAAGTGTTGCATTGCCGTCGCCGGACAGGATGACGCGCCGAATCGGCAAAGCGGGATTTCCAGGATGGCGAGTGAAGTGTACGCTAACCTCGTCGAGACGATAGGCAAGCGGTGGGCCATCCTTTCCGAGGCTTGGTTCCGTGGCCATGGACACTGCCCCCGTAAAATAGGTGCCGAAGATCAGAAGGCCGCTCAGAAAAGAGCTGTGCAATGGCGACATCGCCCGCGTCGCCTGCATGCCTTAGGGCGCCGGGATACGAAACCGGGGACCTCGTACAAGAGTCCCGCGCCACAGTATCACAGCATAAGCCTATCAGGCCTATCTGACCTTCCGGCGCCGCGCTATCCAGCCGAGCATGCCCAATCCGGCAAGCAACATGGCGTAGGTCCGGGGCTCAGGCACGGTGGTTACGGTGTAGCCGAGGTCCGTAAGCATGCCAACTTCGACCGCATCATAGTCGCGCGCATAGGGACCTGTATTCGACATGGCTAGCATCATTTTTCCCGCGAAGGCGCGGTTTTCGTCGTCGAGGTGGGAAACGCCGCTGCCCTCCTCCCAAGTTGTTGGCGTATAAAGGCCCACGGGGTTGCCGCCGTTTGCGGCCACAGCGTTGGCTCCATTGAAGAACAAACCCCCAGCGGGACTAGCGCCGCCGATGCTGCCAGCGTCCCACGCCCCCTGATTCAGCGCAAAGTTTGCCGGCTCGATAATCCTCGTCCCGTTCTTATCGACGATGAAGCTGTCGAAGGCACTCCAGCTTCCCGCGCTTCGCGTGCCGAACACAGGTTCGCCGGATTGTCCGATAGTCGAGGTAAAACCGAGGGCATGCGTGAACTCGTGAAACAGTGCGGAATAGAAGTCGTACCTGGTACTCGAGACCGGCGCATTGAGATCCAGTTCCCACGAGCTGCCAAAGTTAACATCCAGCGAGCCGTCCGCATTATTCCCGTTCAGGTCTGTGCCGGTTTGCAACTTGGTCCGGACGACCTCGCCAAGATTGAAACCCGCCCCGTCAAGAGCGATGAGTTTGCTACCGGCCGACGCCAGTGTGTCGTCGTTGGCATCGTCGCTGGCAGCGGCCTCCAACACAACCGTGCCCGAGTTGCTGAAGTGGCTGCCAAAGATGCTGGAGAACGTGCTGGCAGCGGTGTTCAGCGCGGTTTGCCGGCTCGGGCCGTCCGTAGGATCAAGGAATCCGGTCCCGGCGGGGTCGACATATTGAAACTGAAAGGCGACCGCTGCTTGGGCCGCGGTCCCTACTGACAAGCAGCCCGCTAGCAGTCCGCCGTTCACTATTGCACGCACAATACGCGCGATCCGAATCTGTTTTTGGCACTTCATATGGAGTTCTCCCCCGTGAATAGAATCGGTTGATGCACCGGTCAAAGCGCTGGCGAACGTAGCAGCCAACGCAAAATAATATCAGCGCAGTCCGTACAAAACTTATTTCCATCATGCGTAAACGATACATTACATCGGACAGCTCGCAGGGTCAAATCCCTGCGTCATTCTGCGTGTAAAGGAGAGCCCTTCCGTGGTCTGTATATGGCATTTTTAAGGTTATCTGCTATCAATAGGTCATGAAGTATATCGGCCACTTACCTACCGACGACCCTTTTTACGGGTACCTCCGTTACGATATCCTTCCGCTGCTCGGACTCGGCACCGAACACAGCACTCCTGAATTTCGGGTTTATGGGCTCCCGGCCTCCAACGATGTCTATCTCTACGAAGATCGGCACAATCAGATTCGGATTATCGGAAAATTTTTTGGCGGTGTCCCGGGTATTGCGCCAGAGACCGCGTTTCATCATATGGAACGCGAATTCAACAATCTAAGTTATTTGCGCAGTCTCGGTTTTAACTGCTATCCACATTATGTGGTGCGGCCACTTGGCCGGAACGCCAGCCTTAACAACGTACTGGTCGAGGAATTTTGTTACGGTACACCCTTGGCAGACTTCATTATCAAGGCGATCAGGAAAGGCGACTGCAATGCGCTTTATCAGAAACTCACCGCTCTCGCGTATTTTCTTGCCACCCTGCACAATCGTACGGCAAGCGACAGCACAGTGGACTTTAGCAAAGATTGCTTCTATTTCGACCGGATCTTAGAACAGTTAATTGGCTCGGGACGCATCGATTGGGGTGAGGCTGAGAGGTTTCATCAGCTCAAAGGCCGGTGGCATGGAAAGCCATGCATGTGGGAAGATCGCCGCGTCCTTATCCACAGCGACGTCACTCCTGCCAATATTCTTTTTGGTGACGGCCTCTGGGTGATCGTTATCGATCTTGAACGGATGAAATCGGCCGACAGGGTCTTCGACCTGGGGAGGATGGTGGGCGAACTCCAGCACTTCTTCATGCAGCAAACCGGCGACAAATGGCTGGCGGAGCCTTTTATCGGGCACTTCCTGTGGGAATATGCCTGCCACTTCCCCGACCGTGACGCTGCTTTTCGCGCAATTACCGAACGCATCCCCTTTTATGCGGGGCTTACCCTCCTGCGAATAGCGCGTAATGCATGGATAAGCGGAACATACAGCCGTCAGCTATTGGATGAAGCCGGAAAGATATTGGGGTAATACTTCATGGCAATAAAAGGCATTCTATTCGATCTCTATGGAACCCTGATAGACATCGAGACCGATGAATCCATGGAAGAAATATACCGTGGCATTGCCCACTATCTGACCTATCATGGCGTGTATCTGCACCGCTGGGAGGTACGGAAATGCTATTATCGAATCATGCAGGAGCAGAAAGCGGCGAGTCATGAAGAACATTCGGAAATCGATGTGGAAGGGATCTGGAACGATTTTCTCCGGCAGCAAGGCGTTAAGCCGGCCCAGGCCAGAAAGGATCTCGCGATAATTCTGGCCCAGCTCTACCGGGGAATTTCCCGCAATCGCCTCCAGCTTTACCCCGGCGTAAAGATGGTGCTGAACGATTTACGAATCCACTATCGTCTGGGTCTTATCTCCGATGCCCAGCCTTGTTTCGCGCTGCCGGAAATTCAGGCGGTAGGTCTCCACGGCTATTTCTCACCTGTCATCATCTCGGCTGATTACGGCTTCAGAAAACCTGATCCGAAGCTTTTTCAAAAAGCCCTCCACGCCATGAAGCTCAAACCAACCGAGGTGATCTACGTAGGCAATGATATGTTTCGGGATATCTACGGAGCGAGCCTGCTTGGCATCAAAAATATTTTTGTCGACTCCAATCAAGGCGCCAAATCTTATAAAGATGTCGCGCCGAGCTACCACGCCCAACAATTCGCAGACGTTCTCAAGGGCGTTGCGGCGCTCGTATAAATTGTAGTAGTTCCGATTGTTTTCCTATAGCCACAACGTGGACACAGGGGAACAGCTGTTATGCCTGCCACAGCGGCGGCTCATCCATCAGCGCGATCTGTTCGCGTAATTCAAGGATGCGATCCTGCCAATAGCGCTGGGTGTTGAACCACGGGAACGCTTGCTTGAAGGCGGGATCGTCCCAGCGCTGCGCGAGCCAACCCGCGTAATGGATCAGGCGCAGAGTGCGGAGCGCCTCGACCAGATGCAATTCGCGTTCGTCGAAATCGCAGAAATCCTCATACCCGGCCAGCACGTCGGTCAACTGCCGTACCATATCGGCGCGTTCGCCCGATAATAGCATCCACAAGTCCTGCACCGCTGGCCCCATGCGGCTGTCGTCAAAATCCACGAAGTGCGGACCATCGTCCGTCCATAGCACATTGCCCGCGTGGCAGTCGCCGTGCAGACGCAATGCACGCACTTCGCCCGCGCGCCCAAGGCAGTGACGCACGCCGTCTAGCGCCTGATCCACCACGCTGCGATAGGCCGCATCGAGATCAGCCGGGATAAATCCATGCATCAGCAGGTAATCACGCGGCCGTTCACCGAAACTGGTGATATCCAGCGTGGGGCGTTCGCGAAACGGCTTGAGTCCGCCGACAACGTGGATACGCCCGAGGAAGCGCCCCATCCATTCCAGCGTATGACGGTCTTCCAATTCAGGCGCACGACCACCGTGTTTTGGAAAAACAGCGAAGCGGAATCCCTCAAAACTGTGCAGCGTTATTCCATCCAGCACCAACGCGGACACGACGGGAACCTCGCGCTCGGCCAACTCCTGCACAAACGCATGCTCCTCGAGTATGGCGGCATCCGTCCAGCGCCCGGGACGATAGAATTTCGCCACCAGCGGCGCGCCTTCTTCAATACCGATCTGGTAGACACGGTTCTCGTAGCTGTTGAGTGCCAGCAGGCGGCCATCGCTGCGGAAACCGACACTCTCCAGAGCGTCCAACACGCGATCGGGAGGAAGTGTAGAAAAATTCTGGGGAGACGGACGACTCGTTTTTATCACCCTGCGTTACTCAAAATGAGATTCCATCGGTTTCTCATCATCAACAGTTCACCAGGGATTTGCGCCTTGCAGCCCGGTCCGAGTCGCGCTAGCCTATCGGGCGAAAGGCGTTATCAGCGAGAAGTCCCTTTCCCCCGGAATAAAAATGTTGCAGCTGTGTTCCGCTCCCTCGTGGTTTGCCGTGAGATTGGCAACAATTCCGTTGTCAGTTTGCTTCGTGATAGGAATTTGCAACGTTCCTGCGTTTAACTTGTAGCCAATCGGCAGAATCCTTCGGGCAGGAGTGTCCTCGGATTTCGCTGCAGCGCCCCTGCTCAGGAAGGAATGCTGCACCTGGGGTTGCGAAGCACTGTTCTTTGTCCAATTAACATTCAGCAGAATATCTTCCTCCTGTGGTCCGCGCGGCACCGCCCAGCAGGTGAGGCCTTCGCGCTTCCGCATACATGCAGACCATTCATTTGCCACAGACTCAGTCACGGCCTTCTGCATCAAAAACTCGGCTGCCCGCGAAGAGTCTGCTGACGAATGGGTAGAGCAATACGCGCTCTTCCACTGACTGAATCGATCTTCGCTAAATAACGCACCCGACGGGGACATACCCGATTGCGCACCCACGTCACTTGGGCTGAAGAGTCCGTAGGAGAAACCGAGCGAACCATCGATACCGGATTTCTGTGCGCGATTTATTACATTCCGGGCTTGTTGAAAGCTTGATGAGCATAGTTCGGCATACATCGCTCGATCCCTAAGTCGAGAGTTACTCCTTAAATACTCATTGTAGAATCCCTCTACCAGAATCTTCTGGCAGGGGTTCTCGACAAATGCGCCGGCTGTCGCAACGTACAGAACGGGCAGAATACATGCAATTACAATAATCGGGTTCTTCATCATCTTCCTCTGCAATACGCTAAGTATAAGATGCGGCCTCATAATAATTCAAATGCCGTTTTCTCCCCATAGCGCCGAGGCCGTGCCGGTCTGCGACGGATATTACGTTATCCGCATTGTGGAAGGCGATTCAACCGCTTGCTGTACTGTTTGTGGTTCCGCACCGCTTCAAGCCGATCAAGATTCGTTCGTCATATTTCGGCAAATCAGTTGCTGCATTGAAGGAACGCGTTCTGGTTTCAATGCGCGGTATTGATACGGTAGGCCGGATGGAAGGCGGCAAATTTGTCGGCGAATGAATTCTGGTAAAGTTCGCCAGCAGGCGCGGCTGCGGCGTGGATTATGGCACCCCGGCCGCATGGGTTTTGGTGAATGTTTCAACTGGCGCATTTTGCAGAGGACTCGTAAGATCCCTAGCACTTAGGGAAGGCGTCAGATCGCTAGGCAGCCTGAAACTTGAGCTTACCGGGACGACAACAAGGGGGTCAAAACGACGTGAAGAAATTGCAGGAGATGAGGAACGGCTTTGGGGAGTTGAGATAGCCATCGACGATCTTGGCATTGCTCACTCACTACCCCTTATATTGCGGCAGTTGCTGCTGACCGCGTGAAGACCGACCAGCCCTCATTCGCCCTGCAGAGTAAACATGGACCAGCCAAGCGCTATTGCGGCCCGTATCCTTACGCGCAACAGATTGCCAGACTCTTCCTAATCCTGCTTTCGACTATTGTCGGACTTCTCTTTCGTGACCGGCTTCTGCAACGTATAGCCTTCCTCTTTCGCCTTGTAGCCACCATATGCGCCCGCTCCCCCCACGGCGAGCAGCCAACAGCCCGATAACGCTGGAACCACGAGCACGAGCATTCCTAAATAGAGCAAAGTCCTTACTTTCATAATACTCCTTATAACGTTTAGCGAAGCTAAGGAAACGGATTCATGCTTTGGGCCAGCAGCATACCCAGGCAGGCAGCCATCGCATAATTATACTCATCTGGTATGCTGGTATGGAACTCCGTACGGTGGCAAGCATTCGCCGTCGGGCGAGTAGAGTATACTTAAATATGGACCGTCGTAAACTCCGCATTTTGTCCGAGCGGTTTAAAACGGCGCCTAGCAAATGAAAATGGGTGGCAAACTTTTAACCGAAGCGGGAGCTGCGCAGTGAACTGTGCCATGCTTGACTCAGGAGCCGAATATGAAATGGGAAGGCAACCGTCAAAGCAACAACGTTGAGGATCGCCGCGGTTTCGGTGCAGGAGGTTTCGGCTTGGGCGGTCGCAGCATCGGAATCGGCACTGTTGTGGTGGCATTGCTGGGAGGAATGATATTTGGCATTGATCCGCTCACCATGTTTAGCATGATAACGGGCGGAGGCGGGACGATTTCTGAGCAAGGTCCCGCGCCCGCGCCTCCGCCAGGCGACACGCGGGCAGCCTTTGTTTCCACGGTGCTGGCCGATACCGAAGACGTATGGGCGACCGTGATGCGACAAAATGGTAACACCTATCGTGCGCCCAAGCTTGTGTTGTTTCGCGGAGCCACGGTGACATCCTGCGGCCAGGGAAGCGCAGCGATGGGTCCGTTCTACTGTTCGGAAGACCAGCGCATCTACATCGACCTTGACTTCTTTGACACGATGGCAAACCGGCTCGGGGCAGGGGGCGACTTCGCGCAGGCCTACGTCATCTCGCATGAAGTCGGCCACCATATTCAGAACCTCCTTGGCATTTCCGAAGAGGTGAATCGCGCACGCGAGCGTATGCCGCGAAAACAGGCGAATGCATTGTCGGTTCGCATTGAGTTACAGGCCGACTGTTTTGCCGGCGTGTGGACGCACCATTCGCAGAAGTCCAAGGCGTGGCTTGAGCAAGGTGACATTGAAGAGGCGCTGAACGCCGCCGCGCAGATCGGCGATGATACATTGCAGCGAAAAACTCAGGGTGCCGTAGTCCCCGAAAGTTTTACGCATGGCACGGGCGACCAGCGCGCAAAATGGTTCACACGCGGGCTTCAAAGCGGAAACGTTACACAATGCAATACACTGGAAGCGAGGCAGCCATGATCCCACCGATAATTCATCTCGCCCAAAAAATTCTACCTGGAATGCAACCATGAAAGTGTCTGAGCTTAAAGACGAATTGCTGGATTATTGGGTGGCAAAAGCAAACGACGTAGCGGAAGTGCGTGTAATGGATTCGCATTGCCTCGTTAACCACACCTGCTGGGCACCATCGGTAGACTGGTCTCAAGGGGGACCGATTATAGAAAGAGAAGGGATAAACCTGAGTCATAGCCTGGAGGCTGGTTCGGAGCACTGCACTGCTTATATGCGATCAGGCAGATATCGGCAGAAGGGGCTTACTCCCCTCGTCGCCGCCATGCGCTGCTATGTCGCTGCCAAGTTTGGCGACGAGGTTACGGATTAAGATAATGCTCGCACCTAATGCGAAGGCAGCTAGTCTCGAGCATGCTTAGCATTCGGAGCATGTATGGTACGGTCAAGCACAACTGGAGCGATAACAAATGGCCACTGTGAAGCGCATGGAGCATTCTCGCGCAGCGATGCCTGCAACGCGCGCTTTGGCCGCCCAAGCGTTCTCACGCGCGGCGGGAGCTCCGCTTGTACATGGCAACGGCATCCGTCTTCTCAAGGATGCCAGCGGAAATTATCCTGCTTGGCTTGATGCGATTTATTCAGCGAAAGAGACCGTTTATTTCGAAAACTATATTATCCGTAACGATAGCATCGGCCAACAATTTGCTGACGCGCTCATTGCAAAGGCGGAACAGGGCATCCGGGTAAGATTGCTTTATGACTGGATGGGCGCCTTGACCGAAACGTCGGGCAGCTATTGGCAGCGGCTGAGAGATGGCGGCGTCGAAGTCCGATGCTTCAACCCGCCGCGCTTTGATAGTCCGCTTGGCTGGTTGAGCCGGCTTCATCGAAAATCGCTGTGCGTGGATAACCGGATTGCGTTCGTCAGTGGATTATGTGTCGGAGAAATGTGGATAGGTTATCCCGAACGCGATATTCCGCCGTGGCGTGACACAGGGGTCGAGGTGCGCGGCCCGATCGTAGCCGATGTTGCACAATCCTTCTCTCGCGCCTGGGCGGAAACCGGGCCCGAATTGCCGCCGGATGAGCTGCCAAGCCGGGATTCCATACCTGTGGCGGGCACGGTCGACATGAGAGTGCTGGGTGATATTGCGGCTACCGCGGGATTATACCGGCTCGAACTGTTGATTGCTGTGTTGGCACAGAAAACGCTCTGGCTCACTGATGCGTACTTCGTCGGCTCCACCAGCTATGTACAAGCCCTTAGAGGCGCGGCGATGGATGGCGTGGACGTGCGCCTTTTGGTGCCTGGATCGAGCGGCGACCTGAGGTTTCTGCGGCCAATATCACGTGCCGGCTATCGCCCGCTGCTGGAAGCCGGGGTGCGCGTATTCGAGTGGAATGGATCGATGATGCATGCCAAGACGGCCGTGGCTGACGGCCGCTGGGCGCGCGTAGGATCGAGCAACCTCAATATGGTCAGCTGGCTCGGCAATTGGGAATTGGACGTGGCAGTGGAAAACCCGGCCTTTGCGCATGAAATGGAACAGATGTATCTGCAGGATCTGGACAACGCGACCGAAATCGTGCTTAGCGAGAAAAATCGTGTTGACCCGGTTTCCAAACCTGAATCGTCTGGATCAGCCTCCCCGCCGCCTCCCAGACAAGACGCGAGCAGACGTCGCGGCGGCAGCGCCGGAAGACTGACGGCAGGCGCGATGCGTGTCGGCAACACTGTCGGGGCTGCCATTACCAATCGCCTTGTCCTCGGCGCGGCCGAGGCAAAAATCATGATGTCTGGCGGCACGGTGCTGTTGGCTCTGGCCGTACTTGCGTGGCTGGAGCCGTTGCTGCTGATCGTCCCTTTTGTACTGATTGCTGGCTGGCTCGGCATCTCGCTGCTGGTCCGGGCCTACCATTTGCACAATGCACACAACGGCGCGGCATCACAACAAATTAATGACAAGATCGAGATGCCTATCGAGCCCGGAGAGGCGACCGGGGAATTGCCTGCCCAAGCGGCCCGCGATACTCCCGGTACTGGCCGGTCGGATTAGTCGGCATAATTGGCAATCCGCCGGCATATTTCGTTCCGTTATCGACCTTCTCCGGCCAGTCCATATCCGCTTCGCCATAGAATGACTATAGGCCTTCAATCCTGAAAATTCCTCCTCGGCCAAGGCCTCTTCAGCTTCGATTCCTTACACCCGACGGGCTGCGGGCACACCCGTCGACATTCCTTACAGTCTATGAAAGCAATACTTATTTTATTTTTTTGGCAACTGATCCAATTGAATTTTTTATTTCAGGAACGATTATTGCTTTATAGCTAATTATTCACCCATCATTCCATCTACTACCAGGCCAGATAGACCTGCCGACCTGTCCCTATGGTTTTTTCCTCCTCACTCTCTGATGAGCATCTCGACCGTTACTTCCGAATCATCAGGGAGGGGATAGCTGTGCGCAAACATTCCGACCTGTTGAAATGGCTGCAGGGAGAGGTACAGCAATACCTCCCCCATGAGATCATGCTCGCCGCTTGGAGCGACTTTGGCGCAAGCCATTTTCGACACGACCTCGTTTCCGCATTACCTGGAGTCAGAACCGAGCATTCAAATCCCGAGAATCTTTCAGCGTTGTTACGGGGACTCTATAGCTGTTGGGTCGAACTGGGCAAAATTCCATACAGGCTAAGCGTCGGCGCATCCGGTTTTCTGCTCGAAGACGCCCATTCCCAAAGCGCTTTCGGCGAAGCATTGCATGGCATGCGGTCTTTGCTCGTTCATGGCATCAACGACGAGCGCGGATGCCAGGATTGCCTCTATATGATATTCAACTCGAACGATAATCTCAACGATTCCACGCTTGGCGCAATGGAGAACCTGCTGCCTTATCTTGATACCGCATTGCGCCGGGTCATACCCCTCGCGCGCGCCCATCACGGAGCACCGCCCTCGGCGGATACGTTGAAAAGCAGCCAAAATCATGGGCTGAGCGCACGTGAAATCGAAATACTGGATTGGGTCAGAATAGGTAAAACGAATCCGGAAATCGCTTCCATTTTGGGAATCAGTACCTATACCGTAAAAAACCATTTGCGGCATATCTTCAAGAAACTTGATGTGTACAACCGTACACAGGCCGTTTCCAAGGTAGAACCCAGCCTCAGCCATAGCTGAAACCAATCCGGCACCCTTCCCGCGACTCTTCCTCGGTCTGAGGATCGTCCATCCACATGCCAAACTTTTGGTTCTGAACTGCTTTGCTGTTGCTCTTTCTCGGCTTTGCCTCCGGTTACATAAATCTGTCCTCCAGGTTCCGACGCTGCTCACATGGCTGTAGATGAGTCCTTAGCTGGATAAAACACCTACCCCTATCAGTTCATTCCCCGCTCGAAGAGCCACGACATGGAGCAAGAGAACTATGGCACTACAGCTAGTAGAGCCATTTCAAGTTCCTATTTTTACGTAAATAATAGATTACCGATGCGAAGGGTGCATTGGCTATGTATGAAATCTGGCATGGGGATACCTATACCTCGCTAATTAGAAGATAAAGAGGAAATAAGCCATGAACAAAAAAAATAAATCTTTTTTAGGGATGATCGCGGTACTGGTCGGTGCGGCATTCTGTATCCCGGTTGCACACGCCATACCCTTCACACTTGATACCAAAATAGGAGAGGCTAATCTTGCAAACTCCGGGGATGCGACCGAGCTTGCCGCCGTGGAAACATTTGCCAATAATAATAATTTGGTTCAAGACCTTAAAGATAATTCACCCACCACCTTTGTAAACGCCCCAGGCGAGTGGTACCTGGATGTAGGCCCGACTGAGCCGGGCTATTTTCTTTTGAAATTCGGCACAGGCGGAACCAGTGCCATAGCCAATACCTTTTTCTTTCAAAACATAGGAGAAATGACAAAGCTGGTATGGTCTAACGCGCAGGTACAATTCCTATCGGGAGGTGGCGATAGGAATACGAATATTGGTAGGCTGAGCCATTACACCACCTACAATGGTGAAACCACCACCACCCAAGTCCCGGAACCGGGGACTCTTGCTCTTCTTGGACTTGGACTCGTGGCCGCCGGAGCCATGCGCAGACGTAGGCAATAACCCTCTTCAATAAATAGCAACATATAGACCCGCTTCGGCGGGTTTGTTTTTGCCGTGGCTCCCGTTACGACACTTAACGCGATTTTTCACGTCACAAAACCCTTTGCAGCATTGCTTCCTTAGCCATACAATTACAATCCCCACCATGCCCAACTGGACTGAAGCGAGGGGCCGAGACGGCGGAGCGCGACGGCCTATGGCCTGCTCAACCATAAGGCATATGTCATCTTAAGGAGTAAATTTCATGGGTCTATCTCATGGCGGCAATAACATGGATCGCGAGGCCGACACCACCGCTTCCGCACGAAATATAGTCCAAAGCCCCCTTATGCTGGTCATGGCCATCCATTCGGCCGAGGGCTTCCAGGCTCTCAATGCGCTTATACAAAAAATCCAGTTAGCTCCGCCAGAACAAAACGCTATCTGGGCTGCCCTCGATAAACTCAGGATTGTACATTTCGCCCGTTTTGTATTTCTTGAAAATAATACTAGGCTCGCCATAATCACCACATATGACGGCTCTTTCGACGATTACCTGAATGAATTCATCGACGAGATCGGCGATATTTTCAATGCACTGCTCCAGCACATGGACGGCGCCCCCCCCTTGCCTGTTCAACAGAATCGCAGCGCTTTCAGAGACTACGTCAAAGCCAACGACCTGCGCGGTATTGGACCATTTTACAGCGCTTATCCGCAGGCGACAGTGCTGGATATCCAGGCGGCGCTTAACGAAGTCTGACCACTCTCGGCTGGAAACTTGAATTTATCCTATGCCTGATTTGCCGCACGCCGACATCCAGGGTTTCATCCTCCGCACTTACGCGATGCCGGCACTACGCGTTTTTGCTTTAAAGATTGCAGAAGCGGAGGCTGCCAGGCGATTTCTTGGCGAACTGATAAATGGTGGTAGTTCACCACAGCTCGCCACCGCCAGCGATTGGACTGTGAAACCCCAATACTGCCTGAATGTCGGGCTTACCTATGCGGGCCTGGTTGCTCTTGGGCTTTCGTCTTCTTCGCTTGCCTCGTTCCCGAAGGAATTCTCCGCCGGAGCAGTCGCCCGCGCTGACCGCGTTGGCGATATCGGCGAAAGCAGCCCTGAGCATTGGAAAGGTCAACTCGCCAGCCCCGATCTGCATATCTTGCTCTTCCTCTTCGCCGAAACGGAGGAAGTTCTGGCACAAGTTACCAGCCAACTCCAGGAACTTTATTCGGGCCGAAACGCGTTGTCCGAGCTTTCCATGCACGACGGCCGAAGTCTGCCTGGGAACGTGGCGCACTTTGGCTACCGCGATGGCTTCGCTCAACCCACCATTGACGGCGGGCTTCCACCGCTAGTGCCGGATGTGCTTCCAAAAGCTCCGGCTGGAGAATTCCTGCTGGGTTACCCCAGCCAATATTCGGACTTCACTTATCCGGTGCCAACGCCTGCCGCGTTGGGCCGAAATGGCAGTTTCGTGGCATTTCGCATCCTTGCCCAGGATTGTCATGGCTTCGAGCAGTTTCTGGCGGACGCGGCTCTTCAAATAGGCCTTGATCCGGAGCTGATAGCCGCCAAGCTCTGTGGCCGCTGGCGCAACGGAGTTCCCCTTTCTCTCTCGCCTCAGTCCGCGGACGAACTCATGCCTCTTGAGAAACGCAATAGCTTCGACTACGTGCCAAGCGACAGCATGCCCGACGCCTACGATGATCGCCGCGGCTACCGCTGCCCCTTGGGATCGCATATTCACCGCATGAATCCGCGCAACTCGATCGTGGCTGGAAACAGCGGCCTCAAGCATCGCATTGTCCGGCGCGGCCTGCCGTATGGCCCTCCTTATGACCCTGCCAATCCTGACGACGGAATTGAGCGGGGGCTACTCGGCCTGTTTATTGGGGTAAGCCTTAAGGATCAGTTCGAGTTTTTAATGTCCGACTGGGCCAACAAGGGAAGCTTTGCGCCAGGCCTGCACGATACTAAAGACCCGCTCATCGGAAATAACGGGGACAGTGCGGTCTCGGGCGCGGCTTTCCTTATTCCCGTTGAAGGCCAGAAGCACCCGGTCGAGCTCACAGGGCTATCCAGTTTCGTCACATGCCGGGGAGCGGCGTATTGTTTCCTTCCCAGCGCCACCGCTATCCGTTATATTTCCGCTTTGTCCACCCCGTCTTCCACATCATTGGCAGATTCTGAATGCAAATAATGGTTGGGTTGGCTAAAAGAGCGGCGGCCTATGGATCGGCCAACGCTTTTGCCCAAGTTTTCCTTCGAGTCTGTTAAGCCGGATGGCAGCTTGCTGCCAGGCTGCGTTCCTCTTCGTTGCAAATGAATAACCAGTCACCTCTTCACGGTTGTCTGATATCAATCTCATAACAATTATATAAACCTTGAAAGGAGTATCAAATGGCAGGGATCAGACTTGCAGTAGCAGCGATAATAGCAGTATTGGTCTGGATACCGGCTATGCCGCTTGGGGCGGAACTCATCGGTGAAGTGGATACCGCTTTCCGGTGGCTGGGAAAGGATGATCGCGTCGTCATAGAGGCGTATGACGATCCCAAGGTCCAGGGAATAACCTGCTATGTTTCCCGCGCAAGAACAGGCGGAGTAAAAGGTACGGTAGGCTTGGCGGAGGACAAGGCGGAAGCATCCATTGCTTGTCGGCAAGTGTCGAAAGTGCTCCATTTTCCCGAAAAGCTTCCCCGGCAGGAAGATGTCTTTACCGAACGCATGTCCATTCTATTCAAGCGCCTGCACATCGTCCGCGTGGTCGACACCAAGCGAAATACCCTTATTTATCTGACCTACTCCGATAAGTTGATAGAAGGGAGCCCAACAAACGGCGTAACCGCTGTTCCCGTTGCGCGCGAAAATCCTATTCCCGTGAAATAAATCAATAGCCATCACCATCAAGCATTGTTGGTAATTTTCTCATTACCAGCTTTGCCTGCTTATCGTCGTGCCACGCATCCGGGCGACTACATGGCATATATTCCTCTACCCATGTATTGAGCAGGGACGAAGATACTGGCTTATCATAGAGATTGGTTCGGCGTAATGCGCTTTGCTTATTACACCCTACATGGAGCAGCCTAACCTGACAATGCATTTCCGCCCCTCCATCTGCGTCGCACTCCCGTGGAGGAATTTAAAGCGACTATTGAAATAAGAATCATTTACTTACGTACGCTACCGTACGGACTCATCATCAAATGGTTAAATATACTTCTGTTATTGGAGCCGGTAAGCACGAAAGAAGAGGCAAGGCCGGAACCAGTTAACCACTCATCGCAATCACACATTTATCAAACTCATGGAGGCACACACAATGAATACAATTCTTTTCAAATCGCGATTCGCCTTGGCTATTGTGACGCTAATGGCTGGCGCCCTTGTTGGAAGCGCTGGAATGGCGACAGCAGGTGAAATTAAGGTTAATCTGAGCGGAGACCAGGAAGTGCCTCCCGTCCAAACCTCCGCGACTGGCAGCGGCACAATAAAAGTTGACGACGACAAATCTGTCAAAGGCAAGATAACCACTTCCGATATCAAGGCTACGGGCGCGCATATTCATGAAGGAGCGGTTGGCAAAAATGGTGCGGATATCGTTACGCTCAATAAGACGTCCGACGGCGAGTGGTCCGTTCCAAGCGGCGCCAAACTGACCGATGCCCAATACGACGCTTTCAAAGCGGGCAACCTCTACGTTAATGTTCACAGCGACGCCCATAAGGGCGGAGAAATACGGGGTCAACTGAAACGCTGAGCTGGGTTTTCACAAGCGTCGCCTTCCAGCTTTGGAATGAGCAGCGCGGGGTGAACATAATGGAATGACTCTCTGCCCCGTCAGAAGACGGGGCATTATCTAATTATTTCGCGGAGGAGCCTCATGACAAAATATTATTCTCAAAACCGCCCTGATGGCCCAGGCCAGCCCGACAAGCCTGATGGCCCCGGACCTTCTCCCGACAAACCTGTACAAGACCCCCTTCGTCCCATCGATCCTGACAAGCCAAGGAAAGACCCTCAACCATTCGATCCGGATAAGCCGGTAGATCCCAGGCCATTCGACCCCGACCCGTCTCCGGGAGATCCGATCGTGGACCCCGCGGATGAGCCTCTGCTCTGATTTTACGAGCATCCGCTTTGCGGCGCGCAAATAAGCTTGCATGGAATTTTTTGATTTAAAGCATACCCATGGCTGTATGTAACCGATAAACTCAAATCCGGGGATTGGATAGGATGGAGTTTGCGATTCTTGCCATTTCAATGTATGCCTTCACGGCTCCTGTCGACCTGGGCCGCTGTGACCAGGCTGGCACGATTGCCCCATGCATTGCGGATATACGACAAGACCAGCGCGACCTCATCGTCGCGCAGCACCTGCGCAAAAGGAGGCATGCCATAAGGACGTGGATTGCCTGAGGTGGATGGCGGGTAGCCTCCATTTAGAATGCTGCGT
>JALYOY010000325.1 GCA_030856655.1 Pseudomonadota bacterium
GTGGCGCGACAAATACTAGGAGGCCGAGCGCGGAGGCGATTCAGGTAGTAACCGCTGTGGTTACGCAAAGAGATGTAGCGGTCAGGTTCACGGCTAACGGTCAAGTGTCTGCGCAGCAGATGGTCGCCGTGCGGCCACAGCTTAGCGCCGTGATCCGATCAGTGAATATCAAAGAGGGGCAATACGTGCGCAAAGGTGAGAGATTGTTTACGCTCGACGCGCGGACGGAGGATGCCAATCTCAGCAAGACCGAAGGACAACTGGCCAAATCCAGAGCTGATCTCAGGAATGCCGAGCGTAATCTCGAACGCCAACGCGAACTGTTTCGCCAGAACTTTATTTCACAAGCTGCACTTGAGGTGGCGGAGAATCAGGTGGAGGGGTTGCGTGCCCAACTTCTGATCGATCAGGCGGCGGTGCAGGCAACTCGCGTCGCTCGCGGATTCAGCGAGATCACCGCGCCTATTGCGGGCCGCACAGGCGCCATTCCGGTGTATCAAGGCAGTCTAGTGCAACCGGATGATGTTCTGGTGAGCATCACGCAGATCGATCCGATCAATGTCAGTTTTAATTTGCCCGAAAGCGCGTTCGGCCCCTTGAAAAAAGCCCTTGCCAAAGGCGAAGTGCCTGTCAATGTGGCACTGGATGCCGCCGGAAAGCAAACACGGAAGGGGCAGCTGATATTTGTCGATAATGCGGTCGATACGGCGAGCGGCACAATCGCCCTCAAAGCGGAATTTCCCAATGCGGATAGCCGTCTCTGGCCGGGCATGTTTGTCACCGTGACACTTGCGCCACGCACATTGACGGATGCCCTCACAGTGCCGGTGCAAGCGGTGCAGCATGGTCCGGAAAAAAAGTTCGTTTACGTAATCGGAGAAGATGGCAAAGCAAGCCCTCTGCCCGTTGAGGTGCGTTTGATCCAGGATGGATTTGCCGTCATAGAGGGAGAGGGCATGGCACCAGGTATTCGCGTCGTTATGGAAGGCGCGCTGAATCTCAGGCCGGGCAGTATGGTGACGGAAGCCAAGCCCAAGGGCAGTGAGGCGGGAACCGGCGCATAGATGAGCGAGCCAGCGGATCGGAGCGCCACCGATAAGAGCGCAGTATGAATCTCTCCGAGTTGTGTATACGCCGCCCGGTCATGACGGTGCTACTATCGGCCTCCGCCGTGATCGCTGGCATCATTGCCTACGGTGGCTTACCGATCGCGGCGCTGCCGAGTTACGACTCGCCCACTATCACCGTCAGCGCAGCGCTCCCCGGCGCGAGCCCAGAAATCATGGCCTCCTCGGTCGCCACGCCGCTCGAAAGGCAATTTTCCACGATCTCCGGTCTCTCGGTTATCAGTTCGAAAAGCACACTGGGCAATACCGTGATTACGCTGGAATTCGATCAGGATCGGGATATCGACAGTGCGTCCATCGATGTACAGGCGGCATTGTTGCGCGCAGAGCGATCGCTTCCAGTCGAAATGACTTCCCCGCCGTCATACCGCAAGCTCAATCCGGCTGATGCCCCTATCATTTTCCTTGCCCTGACATCGCCGTCGATGTCGCTGTCGGACTTGAACAGCTTTGCTGAGGACCTCATTGCTCCAACGCTATCGACGCTTCCCGGCGTGGCGCAAGTACAAATCAACGGCCAGAAAAAATACGCGGTGCGTGTACATGTGAATCCCGAAGCGCTTGCAGTCCGCAATCTGACTCTTGACGATATCGCCGCCGCGTTGCGTACCGCCAACGCTAACACTCCGGTCGGCACGCTTGAAGGTCCCCGTCAAACGCTGACCATTGAGGCCAATCGCCAGCTCAATAATGCCAAAGCGTTTGCCGACCTGATCGTGGCTACGGCGCCCAGTGGCAGCCCGGTGCGGCTGTCGGAGGTGGCGCAGGTTGAGGACAGTGTGGAATCTGTCAAAACCGCAAGCTGGATTAATGGCGAACGTGCGATAACCCTTTCGGTGCAGCGCCAGCCAGGCGCTAATACCGTTGCAACAGTCGATGGCATCAAGGCGGCAATGCCAAGTTTGATCGCCCAAATGCCTGCATCTGTTCAACTTAAGCTGACCAGCGACCGCTCAATCTCGATCCGGGATTCCATCCATGATGTACAGATTACGCTGACCATAACCATTGTGCTCGTCGTGCTGGTAATTTTCCTGTTCCTGCGCAAGGCCTCCGCGACGCTGATCCCGGCACTATCATTGCCGATTTCGCTGCTGGGAACGGTTGCACTGATGCGTGTCCTTGATTACAGCCTGGACAATATTTCGTTGCTGGCCATTACTCTCGCGGTCGGATTGGTGGTGGATGACGCGATCGTAGTGCTCGAAAACATTGCCCGCCATATAGAGAGAGGCATGCCGCCGCTACAGGCTGCCCTTCAAGGATCGAGGGAAGTGAGTTTTACCATCATTTCAATTTCGGTTTCGTTAGTTGCCGTTTTTATTCCGATTTTCTTTATGCCTGGCGTAATCGGTCTATTGTTTCACGAGTTTGCGGCCGTAGTGGGAATTGCTGTTCTGATGTCGGCCGTCGTATCGCTCACGTTAGTACCAGTGATGGCCAGCCGTTATCTGACCCCGCATGAGACCGAGAAGCGCAGCCTGAAATGGACTGCCAGGTTCGAGCGCGGATTCTCCAGACTGCTGACGTTCTATGAACGCTTACTCGATTGGGCGTTACGCCGCAGTCGCATAGTGCTGGGTATTGCGATTGGCACCTTCATCGCCACGGGTGTGTTGTTTGTGGTTTTGCCCAAAGGCTTTTTTCCCAGCGAGGATATCGGCCAGGCAATGATCACGGTGGAAGCCGTCGAGGATATCTCTTTCCCTGCCATGACTAAGCTATTGCAACATACCGGCAATGTGATTCGCGGCCATCCAGCAGTCGATACTCTTATTATTTATGCGAGCGAAAGCCATAGTGCCCGTTTGTTTATGACTCTCAAACCGCGCGATGAGCGCCCACCTATCGACACCGTAGTCGAAGATCTGCGCCGTGACGCGCGCGCCATCCCAGGCATTAATGTTTTTATCAATCCCATCCAGAATCTCAGGCTTGGTGGCCGTACCAGCAAGAGTCGCTATCAATACGTCATGCGCAGCGTACGTGCCGAAGACCTGCGGGCGGCAGCCGAAAGTCTTATATCGCGTATGCGCGACGAGGAGGCCATTTTTCGTGATGTTACCAGTGATGCGCAATTGAAAGGCCTGCAGGTGCGCCTCAATATCAATCGCGACAAGGCCAATCTGCTTGGAATACAGATGGCGGACATTCGTTCGGCGCTCTTTAGTGCCTTCGGCGAACGCCAGGTATCAACAATCTATACATCAAGCAACAGCTACCAGGTTATTATGCAAGTAGGAGACGAGTATCGTATCGACGAAAGCGCTTTCGGTAAAATACATCTTAGCTCCAAAAATGGCACGTTGGTTCCGCTATCAAGCGTTGCATCGGTGGAGCGCGAAGTGGGACCGATCGCGATCAATCATGCCGGCCAGCTTGAGGCAACGACGATCTCGTTCAACCTTGCGCCCGGTGCGGCGTTGGGGGAAGCTTCTGCCCGTATCGACCAGTTCCAGCGCGAGCTGAATCTGCCGGAAAGCATTTTAACCAGCTATGCTGGCGACGCCGCGGCGTTCCAGTCTTCCCAAGCGAGCCAGGTGGTTTTGATTGTCGCCGCGTTGCTGGTAATCTACGTGCTGCTTGGTGTGCTATATGAGAGCTATATCCATCCTCTCACAATCCTTTCCGGGCTCCCCTCCGCGGCGACCGGTGCATTGGCGATGTTGTGGTTGTTCAATATGGAGTTATCGATCATTGCCATGATCGGTATTTTGATGCTGATCGGCATAGTCAAGAAGAATGCCATCATGATGATCGACTTTGCGCTCGACGCGCAGCGCAATGGCGGCATGGCGCCGTATGAAGCGATCCGGACTGCCTGCCTCCTGCGTTTCAGGCCGATCATGATGACAACTTTGGCAGCCTTGATGGGCGCGCTTCCCATTGCGCTCGGATGGGGTGCGGGAGCCGAGTTGCGCCAGCCGTTGGGTCTTGCCGTGGTAGGCGGGTTACTGTTTTCGCAAGTGATAACGCTTTTCATTACGCCAGTGATCTATCTTTATCTGGATCGCTATTCCGGCAAGGGACCGCTCAGGCTTGAAATGGATCGCGAACGACATACAGGAGGTAGAACGCCATGAATATGATTAAGCTTTCCTTCCGAATGCTTCGCCGCGATTGGCGCGCTGGTGAATTGCGCGTGCTGGTGTTTGCGTTGGTAATCGCAGTGGGCGGAATGACTACGGTGGGATTTTTCGCCGATCGGGTGCAGTTGGCGCTTTCGCGCCAAGGCAACCAGTTGCTTGGCGCGGACTTGATCATTTTCGCTGACCATCCATTGCCTCCGCATTATTCGGATGGGGCTAAACGGCTTGGGCTGACCCTTTCCACCGCAGTGAAATTTCCTAGCATGGCGGCAAAAGGGGATGACAGCTTGTTGACAGAGATCAAGGCGATCACCGATGGGTATCCCTTGCGAGGGGAATTGCGTATCAGCGAGGATTTCGGAGGTGTGTCATCGTCCCGAGCTACTCGTATCGCCAATGCAATTCCTCCACCCGGTTCTGCGTGGGTGGATGAGAAGCTTATGATTCGCCTTGACCTCAAACGGGGCGACACGATTGAGCTGGGGACCACACATTTTAC
>JALYOY010000035.1 GCA_030856655.1 Pseudomonadota bacterium
TATATAGCCTTTCAACGCCGACTCGAATGCCAGGGCACGCCTGACTTCGACGTCGTCCAGATATCCCTTGTTGACAGCGAACAGGGTAAGAGCCATTTCGGATACGCTCAAGGTGGCATATTGCGCCTGCTTCATTAATTCAGTCACCATTTTGCCGCGTTCCAATTGCTTGCGGGTAGTCTCATCAAGATCAGAGGCAAATTGCGCGAATGCCGCCAGTTCGCGATATTGCGCTAACGCAAGACGCACACCGCCACCCAGCTTTTTGATAACCTTTGTCTGCGCCGCGCCGCCTACACGCGACACCGAAACTCCCGCGTTGATCGCAGGCCGGATACCGGCATTAAACAAATCGGTTTCCAGAAAAATCTGGCCGTCAGTAATTGAAATTACATTGGTAGGAACGAAAGCGGTGACATCGCCTGCCTGAGTTTCGATCACAGGAAGCGCGGTAAGCGAACCCGTCTTACCTTTAACTGCTCCATTGGTAGCTTTTTCCACATAGGCCGTGCTCACTCGCGCAGCACGCTCCAGCAATCGTGAGTGCAGATAAAATACGTCACCGGGATACGCTTCCCGTCCGGGCGGGCGCCGCAACAGTAGCGAGATCTGCCGATAGGCCCATGCCTGTTTGGTCAGATCATCATAAACAATGAGGGCATCTTCGCCCTTATCGCGAAAATACTCGCCCATGGTGCATCCGGAATAAGGTGCGATGAATTGCATCGCCGCCGATTCGGACGCGGTGGCCGCCACCACGATCGTGTAGCCCATCGCCCCATGTTCTTCCAGCTTGCGCACTACGTTGGCGATGGATGAGGCTTTTTGCCCGATCGCGACGTAGATGCAAACCATGTTCTCGCCTTTCTGGTTGATGATTGCGTCTACCGCCACCGCGGTCTTGCCTGTCTGGCGATCGCCGATGATCAATTCGCGTTGACCGCGCCCAACGGGAACCATGGCATCAATCGATTTGAGCCCGGTCTGCACCGGCTGATTCACCGATTGACGCCATATCACGCCAGGCGCGATTTTTTCAATCGGCTCGGAACGCTGGGTGGCTATCGGGCCTTTGCCGTCGATCGGTTGCCCAAGCGCGTTGACTACCCGGCCCAGCAATTCCTCGCCTACCGGCACCTCCAGGATACGGCCGGTACACTTGACGGTATCGCCTTCGGTAATATGCTCGTATGAGCCCATAATGACCGCACCAACTGAGTCGCGTTCAAGATTGAGTGCAAGACCGAATGTATTGCCGGGGAATTCCAGCATTTCGCCCTGCATCACGTCGGACAGACCGTGGATGCGCACGATGCCGTCAGTCACCGAAACAATGGTGCCCTGCGTGCGGACTTCGGCGGAGGCGGCAAGCCCCTCAATTCTGATTTTAATCAGCTCACTGATTTCGGATGGATTTAACTGCATTTCAATAACTCCTAGCTTTTAAGTGCAACAGCCATGGCTTCCAGTTTACCGCGCACGGAGGCGTCGAGCACTTCGTCGCCGATTTCAACTTTCACTCCACCTATCAATTCCGGGTCGATACTTACCTTGGCTTCTATTTTGCGCTTGAACTTGATTTCGAGATTGGCGATCAGATCTTTCAATTGCGCATCATTCATAGCAAACGCAGAAGCAATTTTTGCTCCCAGCACACCTTCATGCTGGGTCTTGAGTTGCTCGAATAACTCACTCACTTCGGGCAATACCTGGACCCGGCCGTTTTCCGCCAACAGCAAAATAAAGTTGCGCCCCTCGCCGCTGAGCCTGCCACCGCAAATATCAAGAAGCAGCTCGCCCAATCGCCTACTTGAAACTTGTGGATTACCGATGAGCGCGCGAATACGTTCGTCAGCAGCTATGACTGCCGCAAATTGCAGCATGCCGGACCAGGCAGGCAGCGCATCATTCGCTCTGGCCAACCTGAAGACGGCCTCAGCGTAGGGTCGTGCGATAGTACGGGCCTCAGCCATTGCCTAAAGCTCCGCTTTGATGGATGCGAGCAAATCGGCGTGCGTTTTTTCATCCACTTCGCGATGCAGGATTTTTGTAGCGCCTGCCACAGCCAGATCCGCCACGTGCTGACGCAATGTTTCCCGGGCACGAAACACTTCCTGCTCGACCTCTGCCTTGGCGCCGACGAGAATACGCTTGCCTTCATCCTGGGCGGCTATCTTCGCTTCCTCGATGATCTGCGAAGCACGCTTTTCTGCCTGAGTAATGATATCGGCCGCCCGCTGCTTGGCCTCTTTCACCACATCGGCGGAGCGATGGCTGGCCAACTCCAGTTCGTGCTTGCCGCGCTCACCCGCAGCCAGACCGTCGGCGATGGTTTTCTGCCGGTTTTCTATCGCGCGCATCAACGGCGGCCAGACAAACTTGACCGTGAACCAGATAAATATGGCGAACGCCATCGCCTGGGAAATAAGGGTAAAGTTGATATTCATGGCTAGCCTCTGATAATGGAACCGAGAGCAGGCATTATTATTTGATGACAGCCAGTAGCGGGTTACCGAACGCAAAGAGCATTGCCAGGCCAACGCCGATAATAAAGGACGCATCGATCAATCCGAGCAGCAGGAACACTTTGCCTTGTAGCGTCGGAATCATTTCCGGCTGACGTGCAGCGCCCTCGAGGAAGCTGCTGCACATGATACCGATACCGATACAGGCGCCAGCTGCGCCGAGACCGATCATCAGGCCGATACCGATGCCCGTATAAGCCTGAATCATCGCCAAGTATTGCAAATTGTCCATCTTGTTTTCCTCTCGTCGTGGTGATAAATAACAGTTTTTAATAAGCGGATAGGATAAAAATCAGTGTGACTCGTGCGCCATGGAAAGATAAACCACCGTCAACATCATAAAAATAAACGCTTGCAATGTGACGATCAAAATATGGAAAATGGCCCATCCTGCTCCAAGCATCGTGCCGAATAGGGTGCCCACCAAACCGGTAGCCGCCCACATACCGATCAGCAGGAAAATGATCTCGCCAGCGTAAATGTTTCCATAAAGGCGCAGGGAGTGGGAAAGCGGCTTGGAAACGTATTCGACCAGATTGAATAGAATATTGACCGGCCACAATAACGGATTCTTGCCGAAGGGGGTGCAAACCAGTTCGTGTAGCCAGCCACCCAGCCCCTTGACTTTTATGTTGAAAAAAATCATTAGCAACCATATCGATAGCGCCAGCGCAAACGTGGTATTAATGTCGGTAGTTGGTACACTGCGCCAATTGTGAAGCCCCAGCCGCTCGTAGACCCAGGCCATGATATCTATCGGCAGAAGGTCCATTGTGTTCATCATAAGCACCCACACAAAGACCGTCAGCGCTGCGGGAGCGACAAATGCATGGCGGTCGCCGTGAAAAGTGCTTTTGACCTGTTCGTCAATGAATTCAATGGCCAGCTCGACAAATGCCTGCCGCTTGCCGGGAACGCCGGATGTTGCACCGCGCACGACCCACCACAGAAAACCGAAGCTGATGATGCCCAGCAGCACCGACATTACCAATGTGTCGACATGCAGCGTCCAGAACGCACCTTCGCCCACTGAACTGGTCAGGTTGGTCAAGTGGTGAGCCATGTATGAGGTTGGGGTAAGTTCCGCGCCTGATGCCATCTTTATTGCCTATTTAAACTATTCAACCCGAGCAGTCTTTACCTTGTCGAGCAGTATTACGTCATCCGTTACAAATAACGCCATTCCGAAAATTAAGACAGTAACCGCAAATGTCCCGATAAACCCAACCGCGACAACATCTTTATAAAGCGTCAGAACAAGCCAGAGCATGGCAAACATGATAGCGATTTTTACTGCTTCCGCTTTCAGCGCCGTTATCAGCGCGCCGGCTGCGGTAACACCTTCGTAGCGCGAAATAATTGCCGCAAAAGCCGCAGCCGAAATAATACTGACCGAGCCTCCCAATAATGCGGAAGCTACGCCATGAAATCCCCAGATCCCGCCAAAGATGGACATCATCGCAACGGTGACGATCAATTGCCAGCGCATGACAATGCGCACGGGCTTGTTTCGTATCCAAGGCATAATTTGGGATCTGTCAAAAAGCAGCTGCTTAGCGTGACATTCTGCCGGACTGAAAGGTCGGCTGTGAAAGCGACTAGCCAGTCCATATTTCGCTGCTTTTCTAGCCACCAGAACAATTATTGAGTCATCAAAATTCTCAAAAACCTGCCCTCGTTCCGTCTCTCTTCGCTCCAATTCTTTAAACTGGACAGAACGCTACGCTTGCTGAAAATTTACTCAGGACAATCCGTGCCCCAGCCGCCTCTGCCTTTTTTAGGTTCTTCTTCCAAGTCATGCCGAAACATTAAAAATGGGCGAGATGGAATTTCAAAACACGCGGATTTTAATCTGCTTGAGCGCGCCAGTCAAATGGAAAGTCTTTCGCTGGATCACGGAATCGCAGTAACAATTATCAAGATGGCCAAGCCAAATTACAAGTACCCGCCACAGGGCCGGAAAACTATGGGTATGTAAATCAGTCAAACCGATCGGGTAAATTCTATACTTCCCGTCAGCTCCGGGCGGCAATATCAATGCAGCCAGTCCTGGCTGTTAGGCACAGTTTGTAGCAGCTGAACATGGTTGGAGAATACGATGAAAAACCTTCACGCCTGGATTTCGACGGCGGCGCTAATCGCGGGCCTCAGCTTTACTTCTCTGACGCAAGCGACCTCGATCAACGTATTATGGTACACCTATGCTGACCCGGCTTCTGAATATCGGCAGAAAATTTCACAACTGTCCAACATAGTTCACATGCTTCCTCAAAGCGACGGGTCAAGCTGGAATTTAACTTACTGGGAGGCCGGCGGCGCGACGCCGGATCTTGTCGAGTTTGATGTGCTGGTAATTGAGAGTGGAGAAGCTTTTGATACCGGCGCCCCCGGTGGCCCATCGGCGACGCCGGATTACAGCGGCATTCTAAATAACAAGGCAGCGATAGAAGCCGCTCGCGGTGATCGAGCGGTCATTACCGCTGCCGATTCCGATTTTCACGCAATCCGTGGCGACACCGGAAACATTCCCGGTGACCCAGAGACTTCAGCTGGTGGTCGCAGATGCGCGCCCGTGCTAACCTCACCCCATTGTTGGGATGGTGCTCTGGGACATTTGGTGAATGCTGTCAACTGGGCGGCAGGCGGCAACGGCGTTGGCATTGTCTCGTTTCTGGATGGCGAGCATCCCGGATCTTTCTGGTGGGTGGATGAAAATTCTTTCCTGCGCAGCGAACTCGACGGTCGCGTGATTTATGCCGGCTCGGAACAGAACCCGATCATAAACCCGTTGCAAGCGACCCATCCACTCAATTCCGGGCTCACATCGAAAGGACTTTCAGATTGGAATAATTCATTCCACGCGTTTTTTCTTCCGGTCGAAGGCTACACGCAAATTGTCGGCTCAAGCCTGAGACCTGGCTACTCGGTCGCTATTGCGACCTCTGTCCCTGAACTCCCCAACCTCTGCGAGGATATTGACGGGCCTTGGCTTGATGGGGACGATCATTCGCCGCATAAAAAATATGTCCCTTAGCAGCCTGTCGAACTTGGAGAATCGAAGCGAAAAGTGACTGAGGTGAGGACAGATCCTGGCGATTTTAAGGACCAATAGTTATTCTATTGGCCGAAAAAACGGCACAGTATGGACCGACCGGACGCTTTGCAGCCGATTTCCTTTAAGTCCGACAGGTTGCTGACAGCTTGCCGGCAATATAAGGGCAACGTCCATGCTACCGAGGCCATCTGTTTTTACACAGGCGCCTTGTAAAATTCAACAAAAAAACGAGTAGCGCCCAAAGGCTCCACGTTATGCAGAACTTCGGGCACGACAATTCCAATCTTGTCCTGAGACAATTCCATGTCCGCATCCAGAGCGGATACACGGTAGCGAACCTTTCCCTCCGCCACGATGATTTTTGCCCAGATGCCGGCTTTGGTTGAATGATCTTTCCTCAAGGCGGCCGGGAGCGACTCCTCGGTAAAGACGGGCGTTTGTTTGTAGGCAATGAAACCATTCGGTAGCTCGAATTTCTCGCATCGAACGCAGTTTAGCGTCTTGTCCAGCATGCTGTTGCGGCCCTGCTCGGTGGTAACCCAAGGGCGATTGATAAAGGGGGGGTTATGCCGCACATGTTGCGCATGCCCACAACTGAGAATCGCTATTGAATCTCCGTCTGCGTCGACTTCAAATCCTATAATTGGTCGTTCCATAACTTGAATGGCAAATCGTTAAAAAAAACAGCCCTTGTCGGTCAGTCGAATAAAAATGAGGGGTTGTATTTGCGGGAATGCGCTGAGTTATCGATACCATAACATCTTTATCATTGCCGGAGCCGGTGAATCCGCACATGCTGGCGTTATCGCCATTTCATGTCACCTAGTCCACGAATAACAGGATAAGTCTGGCGGCGTGCTAAACCGTTTCCACGGCCCTTAGCATATTCTGAGCCATGCGCAGCGTGAAACGTACTTGTCCCCAATCCCAGGGAGTAAATCGCGGGAGCTGGTATAAATCGCAGCCCGCCCTGGCTGCACCATGAGCGGTTGAAACCGCCGCATCGAAGCCCAGATCCCTGACCATCCTGACGTGGTCCGCCAGATAGTCGCTTCCCGGCTTTCCGTTTGGGTAAGCGAAGAGGCGCACCGGCGCACGAATTATACTTTCCAGCGTTTCCTTGCCATTGGCAATTTCGGCATGAGCCGCGTCATTTTCCATACGCGCCAAAATGGGGTGATTGGCCGTGTGCCCTCCAATCTCCATCCCTGCATTATGCAGGAGTCTGATCTGCTCCGAAGTCATCATGAGATTGTTGGAAGGTATGACTGGGATGAGGGCACACATTGCTTCTACCTGCGACCGCCTCGTTTCGAGAGGCGAGTACTTGAGCTTGCCTAGCACATCATGAACAGCTTGCCGACGTTGCGTAATGGTTCCGATCTCAAATTGACCCAGACCCATCCTGCCGAGATCAAGTATATCACCCGGAGCCCGGCGGATTAATTCGATCACCGTATCGTTCCACATGCGCCCGCCATTGAGGAAACCGGTCGCCACAAAAAATGTGGCAGGGATACCGTGTTTTTGAAGGATCGGCAGGGCGATTTCCGCATTGTCCGCATAACCGTCATCGAAAGTGACGCACGCCGCGCGAGGCGGCAATTTACCTCGGCGCAGGCTCCGCACTGCCTCATGTAGAGGTATTATTTTGAAGCAGGCTGCAAGCTGCCTCATCTGATGATCGAAGGTTACCGCATCGCTCTCTCCCGGAAACAGAGGGTCCGGTTGGGGCAATACGCGATGATAGATCAGTATTGCCAAACGACTGCGCAGCCCGCCGGGAGAAAATAGATTCAGGAGTGCACGGCTCGGCAATAAGGTTCGAGGCTGCAAAGGCTCAGCACTCAAGGCGGACTTACCAGGTAACCGGATTTATGCGTTGGCATAGTCACGGTCCAGACGCGTTGCCAAGCCCATTTCGATGCCCATGCGTTAGCCTGAGTCCCTGGCAATGGGTTGCGAGCGGGTTGGCTTTAGCTTTCCAAACTGATGTTGAGGGCTTGTACCTTTCTCAATGACGGTTCGCGCGGCCTTTTCCTTGAGTTCCTTTTCCACCAGGACACGGACGGCCACCATGGCTGCCATCAGATAATAGGGCACGTCGAAATAGAGCAGACTGAGGAACGCTCCGCCGGTAGCAAAACCAATCAGACCCACCTGGATCATGGTTGCTAGGTTGTAGGCCCATTTGTATTCTTCGAGATTTCTCGTCTTGCGAGTGATCCAGGTGCCTGTATTCCAAGTCACT
>JALYOY010000052.1 GCA_030856655.1 Pseudomonadota bacterium
GGTTTCCGGTTTCCGGCCCACTTTCTCTGCAATACCCTTGATACGGGTTCTTACATTATGCAATCCCGAGTCAATGGTTGTTATATTTGGTTCCATATGTTGTCTTTTTTGCTGCCCGGGATCTTGGGTACAATCTTGCCCGCAAGGATAAAGGATATTAAGAAGCAATGAATATAGAGCTACTCACCTTTACAGTCAAGAATAAAGGCAACTCTGAAAAGTAACAAAAAGTTACCGTGAATCACATCAGTAAATTACCCTGACATTCTCCGCCTTGAAATATGCTGACAAAGATTGCAGTAGGTTGTCCTGAAGACTTACCCGCCATGAGTCGCCAAGTTCAAGCTCGCAAACAGCGCTCTGGTTGCTATAAACTACTAACACCGGGCAAGAACAGTTATTGCTGTTTTTGTGATAATCAGCATTTCCAGGGATAACGTTGTTGCGATAGGGCGAAAGTAGCTCTTTTAGTCTGACAGTGTTCGATAGTCCATTGCAATAGAGTTCCATGCGTTTGGCGTAGCGCGAGCGAGCGTCATCCATGTTATATAGCTGATCGGCGGAAATGCGCAAGCCCCCGCCATATTCGTCGTCGCCGCCCTTATGGTTGACTTTGGCTTCCACCAATAGCAGCTGGTCTTCTTTCAACCAGCGACGGGCAGTCTCGAATAATTCGCTGTACACCATCAGTTCCACGCGCGCGCCGCCATCATCCAACACGACCACCCCCATCCTGCCACGTCGAGTTACCTGCGTGCGTATAGCGTAGACGATACCTGCCAGAAGCTGCGGTTCCCGCTGGGGATTCAGCCGATCCAATCGCGTGCGTACGAAACCTCTCAGTTCTTCCGCATAGGCATTAAATGGATGCCCGCTCAAATAGAATCCCAGCGCCATTTTTTCATTTTTAAGCCTTTCCTTCTCTGTCCAAGGCGGCGCATCAATCAAACTCGATTGTTCTGTTAGGTGATCACCCTCACCAAACAAACTCACTTGGTTGACTGCGCGCCCGACCTGCTCGGCAGATTCAAGCGCGATGCCGACTGACGCCAGCAGGCCCGCGCGATGACTATTGATGGAGTCGAATGCACCGGCACGGATGAGCGATTCCATCACACGGCGGTTGACGATTCGCTTGTCCACGCGGCGGCAGAAATCGAACAGATCGGTGTATGGTCCATCCTGATCGCGTGCCCTGAGGATCGCTGCAATCGCCGATTCTCCCGTCCCCTTGACCGCGCCTAAGCCATATCGTATGGTTTTCGCATCTACGGGAATAAAGCGATGTCCGGAGAGATTAATGTCGGGTGGCAAGATGATGAGACCGTTGGCAACGCTATCCTCGAAAAATGCATGGACCTTGTCAGTATCGTCCATATCGGCGGATAGGGTGGCGGCCATGAATTCGGCTGGATAATGCGCCTTGAGGTAGGCGGTCTGGAACGCGATCAAGGCATAAGCCGCCGCGTGCGATTTGTTGAATCCGTAGCCCGCGAATTTTTCCATCAGACCGAAAAGCTCGGTTGCATCGCGCTCGGTTAAGCCCCTCCGGGTTGCACCTGCGACAAAAATGTCGCGGTGCAGAGCCATTTCTTCGACCTTTTTCTTACCCATCGCCCGCCGAAGCAGATCGGCACTGCCCAGGCTATAACCGCCTATCACCTGCGCGATTTGCATTACCTGTTCCTGGTAAACCATCACGCCGTAAGTGGGCTCAAGTATCGGCTGCAACCGCGCATCAAGATATTCCACGCGCTTGCCGTGCTTGCGTTCGGTAAACTCGGGAATCAGGGCCATCGGTCCCGGACGGTATAGTGCCACCAACGCGATAATGTCCTCGAAACGGTCAGGCCTGGCCTTCTGTAACAGATCTTTCATGCCGCGCGATTCGAATTGGAACACCCCCACGGCGTTTCCCTGCCGCAACAGCGCATAGGTGGCTGCGTCGTCCAGAGGGAGATTTTCCAGACAAAAGGGTTCATGATTTCCAATTCCGGACTTAACAACTCCCTGGCTGACATCCATTGCAGCTTGCCCAAATTCCCCTTCCGCAGCTTTTGAATTTCGCTGCCTGACGTTTCTGACGGTCCAGTCAAGTATGGTCAAAGTCCGTAATCCCAGAAAGTCGAACTTCACTAAGCCGATTTTCTCCACATCATCTTTGTCCAGCTGGCTTATGACTGAATCACCTGAATCTGTGCAATACACCGGGCAAAAGTCGGTAATCTTTCCCGATGCGATCAGCACGCCGCCAGCATGCATGCCAACGTTGCGCGTGAGTCCTTCGAGGCGCTCAGCCAGCTCCAGCAGAGTGCGTACCTCCTCTTCGGCTTGCGCGCGCTGGTTCAGTTGCGGTTCCTCTTCACGCGCTTTCTTCAAGGTCATGCCGAGATCAAACGGCACCAGCTTGGCCAGCTGATCGACGAAGTTATAAGGCAAATCCAGCACCCGCCCAACGTCGCGCACCACTGCTTTTGCCGCCATAGTGCCGAACGTCGCAATCTGAGAAACACTCTCGGCGCCATACTTCTGTTTCACGTATTCGATCACGTGTTCGCGTCCGTCCTGGCAGAAATCAATATCAAAGTCCGGCATGGAAACCCGTTCCGGATTAAGAAAACGCTCAAACAGTAAATCGTAACGAAGTGGATCGAGGTCGGTAATACCGAGAGAGTAAGCGACCAGAGACCCCGCGCCGGAGCCCCGACCAGGCCCTACCGGCACATCATTATGCTTGGCCCAATTGATGAAATCGGCGACGATCAAAAAATAACCGGCAAACCCCATCTGCACAATAGTGGTAGCCTCGAAATCCAGCCGAGCGCGATATTTAGATATGTTGGCATCCCGTCTGGCGGCGTCCGGAAAGAGCGCTTTCATACGTTCCTCCAGGCCTGCATGGGCTTGATCGCGCAGATACAGTTCCAGGCTCTCGTTATTTGGAGTGGGAAATCGCGGGAGGCGGTTGACTCCCAATTCCAGCGTGAGATTGCAGCGCTTGGCCAGCTCCACACTATTGGCGAGCGCCGCTGGTATGTCGGCGAATAATGCCGCCATTTCGCACTGGGTTTTGAAGTATTGCTGCTCGGTGCAATGCTTGGGGCGGCGGCGATCCCCCAAAACATAACCTTCCGCGATGCATACTCTTGCTTCGTGCGCCCTGTAATCGTCAGGATTCAAAAACTGTACCGGTTGTGTCGCGACGACCGGCAGTTGTAAGATTGATGCCAACAACAGTGAGCGCTGCACGAGAGCCTCGGCATTGGCATGCCCTACTCGCTGCACTTCAATATAAAAACGGCCAGGGAACAAGTTTTCCCAGTCTCGCGCCAGCATTTCCGCCTGAGCCAGATTATTCTGCATCAACATCAGGCCAATGTCGCCAAAATTCGCACCGGACAAGGCGATCAATCCCACTGTCCCGCTGTTTTTACTTCCGTTTCCGTTTAACCAGGATTTTTTGATTTCAGCCCGCCCTTGGCGCTGATTTTCACGATAGGCGCGTGACAGCAGCCGACACAACAGCAGGTAACCAGAGTAGGACTGGCACAACAATAAAAGGCGTGCCGGTTTGTCGCGATCGTCTTCGTTACTTATCCAGACATCGCAGCCGATAATCGGTTTTATGCCATTGTCACGCGACTCCCGGTAAAATTTCACCAGGCCGAACAGGTTGGAAAGATCGGTGAGTGCCAGTGAGGGCATGCTGTCTGATACCGCTTTCGCCACTGCTTCGTTGATGCGCACGATGCCATCTACAATGGAATATTCGCTGTGCATGCGGAGATGGACGAAGGTTGGGGATGTGGGCATGTTGTCGCAAGACTGGGGCTCGATATTCGGAATTTAATGCTTGGTTATGGTCAAGCCTAATCGGTGACTCAACTTACAACCCGGCACTAAAGAACTGGGTTTCAATTTTACACCAATTGAAAGTTCCCAAACTCCCGCGCTATCGCTGACAATGACGGGTAGCGCTCTTAACTGAAAGCAGCGTCCCGTGTTTATAGCTCAAGAAACTGAAGTTGAAATTTGGAGTCCGGATAATTCATTTACACACCGAGATTCAGTCCAGTCTCCTTGTTCTCCCAAAAAACTGACGATTCTTTTCGGTAGCCACGTCAGCCTGCCGGGAAACGGCGAATTCAGAAATCCGGCATGCCCGCCCTCTTCGGGAAACTCCAGGGTGACCGCGGATGAAACTTCACTCGGTTCAGGTAGCGCGGACGGTGGCATGAAAGGATCGTTGAGGGCATTGATGACGAGCGTGGGCACCTGGATATGCTTGAGCCACGGTTTGCTGCTGGATTGGCTCCAGTAGTCTTCGGTATCCCGAAAGCCATGCAACGGCGCAGTCACGAGATTGTCGAATTGATATAACGTGGTGCATGCCGCCACCGCGGTGGAATTAAATAAATGAGGGTGGCGATCAAGCTTCTCGAGTGCCTTGCGTTTCAGCGTATCGAGAAAATGGCGGGTATAGAGCAGGTTGAAGCCCGAAGCCAGAACGCTCCCCGCAGCGGCCAAATCCAGAGGCACAGAAACTGCTACAGCCCCATCGATCAACTGACGGGCCTGTTTACCTTGCTCGCCAAGCCATTTCAGAAAAGCATTGCCGCCTAGTGATACACCCACTACAAAGAGCGGTGCCGCGGAACCCGGCAATTTATTTTGTCCGCTTATCCGGCGCAGTACCCAGTCAATTTCCGTTGAATCGCCAGCATGGTAAGCACGAGGCAATCGGTTGGGCGATCCGGAACAGCCACGAAAGTGCACAACCGCGCCGCGCCAGCCCAGATCCCGCAGCATTGTCATGATGCTCAGGATGTAATGGCTGCATGAGCCTCCCTCAAGCCCGTGAAATAGTATCACCAGCGGTGCATCGGCAGGGTTATCCAGCCAGTCGATATCGATGAAATCTCCATCGTCCAGTTCCCAGCGTTCGCGCCGGTAAGCAACCAGCGGACGTGACAGCAGATAGGGATAAATGGTTTGCGCATGGCCTCCACGCAGCCAGTTAGGAGCAACGTAGGGTTCGGCACGCAAAGGGAGACTCGAGATTTTCACGCCAAATCTTGGTAGGCCCGTCAGTTTAAAAAGCACTTATACTTATATAGAAATATGGTTGATTCATATCTAGCCGCTTCTTCAATCAACAGAACAACTATTGACCCTCGCCGTCCTCAAACCTGTCCTAATCGGGTCATTCTTCGCTTAGCTCCTTCAAATCCCACGGCTGTTAAATCATTCGATTGCGAGACATGCGTAATGCATCGAGTCAGACAATAACTGTACGCGTATTATGCTTTACTTGAAAATTATTGCGAAGAATCCGGTGAAGCCGGAAAAGAAAGAATTAACTGTTACGCTAATCCGCTGTTTTTTGGTAGGCCGTGCCAGATTCGAACTGGCGACCAACGGATTAAAAGTCCGCTGCTCTACCGGCTGAGCTAACGACCCAAAGATACCATAGGAACATGATTATACCGGCTCGCCCACGTGATATCAAAGTCATTTGGGCACCCATTCCTTTGGGCGATTGCCCGCCTGTCCGGTTTCGCCGTAAATTTTCTGGTTTAAACTGTCTGTATGTGGGGAATTAATTCTTGAGCGATGACGTTATTGTGATAGGCGGCGGGATTGTCGGGCTGACCACCGCACGCGAATTGTTACGGCTTGGCGCGAGGGTGACCGTGCTGGAGCGTAGCCGCGGCGCGCGTGAAGCATCCTGGGCGGGCGCCGGCATACTTTCACCGCTATTGCCGTGGGATTACTCCGAATCAGTGACGCAACTAACCCAGTTGAGCAACAGGCTATTTCCCGAATTTATTGAAGCGCTGCGGCGAGAGACAGGTGTCGATCCGGAGTATCAGGCCAGCGGTATGCTGGTGCTAACCGATTCTTCCAGCGAAGCAGATGGAGCGCAAGGCGGAGAGCTGCAGGACGCACGCAGTCGCGCGGCAAAGGCTTGGTGCGCACGGCACGCTTTTACCGTCAGCCGAGTTCGCGCCCAAGAAATTGTACCGGTACTCGCGCGCGACGAAGCGGCACTTTGGCTGCCAGAAGTCTGTCAAGTACGAAACCCCCGCTTGTTGCAGGCACTGGCAACGGCTGTTGAGCTTTCGGGCGGCACCATCATTGAAGATGCGGAGGTTACTCACTGGAATATGGAGCAAGGGCGCGTCCAATCAGTCAGTACCAGCCGGGGCGATAAATATTTCGCAGCCAATTACATTGTTACTGCTGGCGCATGGAGCCGCGAGCTTTTACGTAAGTTCGCGTTAAAGCTGGCCATTTGGCCGGTACGGGGTCAAATTCTGCTGTTCAAAGCACAGCCGGATCTGCTCCGCACGATTGTTCTGCAAGAACAGGACAATTTCTATCTGGTACCGCGTCAAGACGGACATATTCTTGCCGGTAGTACGCTGGAGAAACCCGGCTTCAGTAAACGCACGACCACCGGCGTGCGGAGGATATTACTGGAAAAGGCGCGCGCACTAATACCTACGCTGACCGAGAAGACGCTTGCCGGTCATTGGGCGGGATTACGCCCTGGTTCGCCTGATAATATTCCCATTATTGCCAGTCACCCTACCATTGCAAATCTCTATCTCAATAGCGGCCATTACCGTTACGGGGTGACCATGGCGCCAGGGAGTGCGCATCTTCTATCCAATATGATTCTGAAGAAACCTCAGCCACTGGATGTTAGGCCCTATCAATGGCCGTCGTAGCCAGGAAACAATTTATTTGCGGAGCGGGTTGCTCGCATAAAGTTTCGCCCGCGCTTTATCCTCAGCATGCAGGGTGATAACATTGCACCACTTCAACCCAGGGCACAGGACAAAGGCATCATGGCTGGTCATAGCAAGTGGGCGAATATCAAACACAAGAAAGCCGCGCAGGATGCCAAGCGCGGCAAAACTTTTACCCGGCTCATCAAGGAAATTACAGTAGCTGCGCGGATGGGCGGCGGGGATCCCGCCAGTAATCCCCGCTTGCGCCTCGGCGTCGATAAGGCTTACGAGCACAACATGCCCAAGGACAATATTGAGCGGGCGATCAAGCGCGGCAGCGGCGATCTCGAGGGGGTGAATTATGAAGAAATACGTTACGAAGGCTACGGCATCGGCGGCGCGGCCGTATTAGTCGATTGCATGACCGACAACCGCGTGCGCACCGTCGCGGATGTGCGCCATGCGTTCACCAAGTACAGCGGCAATCTGGGTACCGACGGCTCGGTCGCGTTCCTGTTCAAGCACTGTGGGCAACTGCTTTTTGCTCCCGGAACCGATGAAAACAAGCTGATGGAAGCAGCTTTGGAAGCGGGTGCCGATGATGTGGCCGTCAACGATGACGGCAGCATTGAAGTCATTACTGCGCCGTATGAATTTGTCGTGATCAGGGCCGCATTGGAGAAAGCTGGTTTCAAGGCAGAGCTTGCCGAAGTGACAATGAAGCCCGCCAATGACGTTGTATTGACCGGCGATGATTCGATAAAAATGCAGAAGCTGCTGGATGCGCTGGAAAATATCGACGATGTGCAAGAGGTTTATACAACCGCAGTGATTGGAGAATAGTAAGGGCTATCCAAAAATCAGCGTGCGGACACATAGCTTTCGCGAGTTTGCCTGCTTACTCCGCATCGTTTTGCTGTTGCACTCTCCACGCAAGCCGTATTTTACGTATCAGGCCCGCTTTGTATACTCGGCATTTGCAATCCGCGAGAGTTTAGTCGGGAAACAGCTTGCCTGGAATTTTGATTTTTAGCACGCATTTTACCCCGCAGGTAACCAAATTCGTATCCTTGGCATAGACCCCGGCTTGCGCATTACAGGTTTCGGGATCATCGATAAAACCGGCAGCAAGTTAGCCTACGTCAGCAGTGGTTGTATCAAAACGCTGGACGGCGAATTACCGTTACGCTTGAAATCCATCATGGATCATCTCACCGAAGTCATCACGCAACACCGTCCGGATCAGGTCGCTGTAGAACAAGTGTTTGTCAACGTCAATCCCAAATCCACGCTGATGCTTGGGCAGGCCCGAGGTGCGGCGATTTGCACGGCGGTATTGAACAATCTTATCGTCGCTGAGTACACCGCCCTGCAAATCAAACAGGCCGTGGTCGGCAAAGGTCATGCGAAAAAAGAACAGGTGCAGGAAATGGTGAAGCGTCTGCTGCAGCTTGCCGGCAGTCCCAGCGCGGATGCGGCGGATGCCCTTGCCTGCGCCATCTGTCACGCCCATGGCGGGTTGGGACTGGGCGGTATTTCGACAGCGGGCTACCGCATGAAACGGGGACGTCTTGTATGATCCTAGATCCGGCAGTTGATCGCTCATTCTTCAGCCCGGCGCCATGATCCACGGAGCCGTTTGGCGTGGCTTTTCTTTCACCTTTTCGGCAAGCCCGGTAGAACTGCGGGAATTAAGATGATCGGGAGGATAACGGGACTGTTGGTGGAAAAACTTCCGCCATTGGTGCTGGTGGACGTTCAGGGTGTTGGTTATGAAATCGACGTGCCGATGAGCACGTTCTATCATCTACCCGCCATCGGTGCGCAAATCACACTCCACACTCATCTCGTGGTGCGCGAAGATGCGCATCTGCTTTTCGGTTTTGCCACCGAAGCAGAGCGGCAGGCTTTTCGTCAGCTCGTGAAGATTTCCGGCGTCGGTGCAAGAACCGCGCTGGCTTTGCTGTCTGGCTTGAGCGTGGGCGAGCTTCATCAAGCGGTGATGGCACAAGATAGCGGGCGGTTGATTAAGGTCCCGGGCATAGGTAAAAAAACTGCCGAGCGCTTGTTGCTGGAATTGCGCGATAAGCTCCATTCCGACATGGCCGGCGCAACAGACGCAACGGGCGCGGCACCTTCTTCAAGAGAAGGCACTGACGTGCTCAATGCGTTGTTGTCTCTGGGTTATAATGACCGGGAAGCTGGTTGGGCGATCAGGCAGTTACCTGGGGATATTGCTGTGTCCGATGGCATACGGCAAGCATTGAAACTTCTATCAAAAGAAAAGTAGCGGCGCAAAGGTCTAAGGCTAAGCTCACATCTTTTATAAATCTACCCTCCGATATCCAAATCGGCAAGACGTTATTTGAATGATTGAAACCGATCGATTAATTGGCTCCGCGCCCGTTTCTCTTCAGGAAGAGGATCTGGAGCGTGCGCTGCGCCCCAAGCACCTGGACGAATACGTCGGCCAGGAAAAGATTCGCGAACAATTGCAGATATTCATCGAAGCAGCAAGACGGCGTAGGGAAGCGCTTGACCACGTACTGCTGTTTGGCCCGCCGGGTTTGGGCAAGACCACACTTGCTCATATCATTGCAAGGGAGATGGGCGTGAGTTTGCGTCATACTTCCGGTCCGGTACTGGAGCGCCCGGGTGATCTGGCAGCCTTGCTGACCAACCTCGAACCCAACGATGTGCTGTTTATCGATGAGATTCACCGCCTTTCACCGGTGGTCGAGGAGATTCTTTACCCTGCGCTGGAGGATTATCAGCTTGATATCATGATCGGCGAAGGTCCCGCGGCGCGCTCGGTCAAGCTTGATTTGCCGCCATTTACCCTAGTTGGCGCCACCACTCGCGCGGGCATGCTGACCAACCCGTTGCGTGATCGCTTTGGCATCATTTCGCGCCTTGAATTTTATTCGGTGGAAGAACTGACCAAAATCGTGACCCGCTCGGCGGGATTGCTGAACGTAGAAATCTCCCCTGACGGAGCCATAGAAATTGCGCGTCGCTCGCGCGGAACCCCACGCATCGTCAACCGCCTGCTGCGACGGGTGCGCGATTTCGCTGAAGTGAAAGCCAATGGCCACATTACCCGCCCCGTGGCGGATGCGGCATTGATAATGCTGGATGTAGACCTCCTTGGCCTCGACGTGATGGATAGAAAGCTGCTGCTGGCAGTGATGGAGAAATTCGGTGGTGGTCCGGTGGGTGTGGATAACCTCGCCGCCGCCATCAGCGAAGAGCGCGGCACCATTGAAGATGTGCTGGAACCGTATCTGATTCAGCAGGGCTACATGAAGCGCACCCCGCGCGGCCGCATGGCCACGGTCATCGCTTATCAGCATTTCGGCATGGCGCTGCCGAAGAAGGGGTTGAGCGGCGAGTTGTGGGGAGAGGACTAATAGCCATGAATAAGTGGCATGACTAACGCAGCGCGGGCTGAAAACTTCTCGCTCAACTCGATACAAACTTCCACGTAACGCGCTAATTTACCTGGCGAGAAAAATTCTACATTCCAAATACAAATGCCCGTTTCAATCCCTAATTCAATTTTCACTCTGCCGGTGAGGGTGTATTATCAGGACACCGACGCAGGCGGGGTGGTTTATCATTCGACTTATCTAAATTTCATGGAGCGCGCGCGGTACGAGTGGTTGCGGGAGCTAGGTTTTGATATTCATTCGCTAGTCCAGGTTCACAAGGTGGTTTTCATGATACGTTCGCTTAGTATTGAATACTTTAAACCGGCATTGCCGGACGATCTGTTGCACATTACCGCGCAAGCGGCGGAAATCGGCAGAAGCCGCATAACGCTTTCCCAACACGTGCTACGGGACTCCGTCACGTTGGTCAGTGCCACGGTGCATGCGGTATGTGTGGGCGTCAGCAGCCTCAAGCCAGTGAGTGTACCCGCGCCGCTTCGCCACAAACTTGGAAAACTCCCATGAGCCCAGCGGTTACCCAGGATATGTCGCTTTTTACCCTCGTTGCGAGCGCCAGTTTGCCTGTGCAACTGGTGATGGTATTGTTGTTGCTGACTTCATTCTTGTCGTGGTGGTTTATCTTTCGCAAGCTATTTGTCATTCGGCAGGCGATGAGGCAGAGCGATGAATTCGAGAATGTTTTCTGGAAAGGACCGGATCTCAACGCGCTCTTCCAAAGTGCCGCCGGCGCTCGCCATACCGCTGGAAGCATGGAACGCATTTTCGAGGCGGGATTTCGTGAGTTTATGAAGCACAAGCGTCAGCCCGGCATGGATATCAGCACCGTAATGGATGGCACACGCCGGGCAATGCGAGCAACATATCAACGAGAAATGGACAGCCTTGAATCGCACCTTTCTTTTCTGGCAACGGTGGGGTCCGTCAGCCCTTACGTCGGCCTGTTCGGGACCGTATGGGGAATCATGAATTCGTTCCGCGGGTTGTCCAATGTTACCCAGGCCACTATCGCTCACGTCGCGCCGGGTATTGCGGAGGCGTTGATAGCGACTGCGATGGGTTTGTTCGCTGCGATCCCCGCCGTTATCGCTTATAATCGTTATGCTAACAACATAGACCGCCTGGCAACACGTTTTGAGAGTTTCATGGAAGAGTTGTCCAACGTTTTGCAGCGGCAGGCGACCGGATGAAGTTGATTTCAGGGAACAGATATCGTGACTGAGCGCCGCGCCAAACGTCGCCTGATGAACGAGATAAACGTTGTCCCGTATATTGACGTCATGCTGGTGTTGCTGGTGATTTTCATGATTACGGCACCGCTTATCAGCCCCGGTCAGATTGAGTTGCCGCAAATTGGCAAATCCCTCGCGCCCCCGGTTGCACCGCTGGAGGTGGTCATCAAGGCCGACGGCAGTCTGCGCTTACACGACCGCGCCAAGCCGGGCGGAGAACAAAAGGTCAGCCGGATCGAGCTGGTCGAGGCAATCAAACAGAAGCAGGCGCAAAACACTGAGCAGCCGGTGGTGATCGCTGGCGACAAAAGCGTGCGCTACGAAGAAGTGATAAACGTGATGGATATTCTGCAACAGCAGCAGGTAAAGAAAGTGGGGCTGCTGGCTACGCCGAAATGAGCCGAAGCGAGCTGGGGCGACCTCATATGAGTTTACGATGAGTGCAATGGCATGGCAAGATTCTTCGCATGTTGAACCAGGATTGGTGCCGGCAGGAGTGCTGGCGGTACTGGTACACATAATTTTTTTTGCTTTTATGATTTTCGGCCTCAATTGGAAGACATATCCGCCCGAAGGCATGGTGGTGGATTTATGGAGCAGTTTGCCCCAGCCGGTTATTAAAGCAACGCCGCCCCCCTTGACACTTCAGCCGGTCCAGCCGCCTGCCGAAGCAAAGCCGTTGCCGCCGAGGCCAGAGACGCCGCAGGTGCCACCACCGCCTCCTAAGCCTGATATTGCACTCAAGGAAAAAATTGAGAAAACTAAACCGGTGGAGAAAAAGCAACCGGTAGAGAAAGATCTGAAAGAGCGGAAAGAAAAAGAACTGAAAGCGCAAAAAGAGAAAGAACTGAAGGATCAGCAGGCAAGGGTGGCGGCTGAAGTAGAGCAACTTCAACGAGAACAGCAGGAAGCGAACAGCAAGGCTCAGGCGCAGGCAGCGGCACAGTTCCGCCTGGCGAACGAGGTAGACGAATATAAGGCCAGAATTCTTGCCAAAATCAAAAGCCGCATTGTAATGCCTCCCGATCTGCCTGGCAATCCGGTCGCGGAATTTGACGTCACGCTCATTCCGGGCGGTGACGTCCTTGATGTGAAGCTGCGAAAAAGCAGCGGGTTTGCCACTTTTGACAACGCTGTAGAGCGCGCCATTTTTTTATCCAAGCCGCTTCCGTTGCCGCCCGATCCCGCGTTATTTCCGAAATTTCGCAATCTAAACCTCACGGTCCATTATCGCGAATGACTGCTATAATTTGTAACATTTTTGCAAATCCTTTGAGGGCTATTTTCATGCAGATTTGCTTGCCCAAATTTCCCCGATATGCCATTGCCTTGTTCGTGTGGTTAATTGCCGCGCCTGTCCACGCCGCACTGGACATCGAAATTTTCGGCGGCGGAGCAACGCAAATCCCGATCGCTATTGTTCCCTTCGCCGCTGAAGAAAAGCTTAGCCAAAGCATCACGTCGGTGGTTGCCGCCGATTTGCAGCGCAGCGGTTTGTTTAAATTGATTGATCCTTCCGGCCTTGCACCGCATGAGCCCATCCAGGTCGTTTATCCGGAATGGATCAGTCGCGGTGCCGGTGCGCTGGTTATCGGGAGCACGATAACCCTGCCTGGTGGACATGTAGCGGTGCGCATCGCGCTGCTGGACGTCGCTAAACAGGTGCAGTTGGCCAGCTATAGCGAGACCGTTCCCGCTGGGCAATTACGTGCTGCCGCGCATCGAATAGCTGATTTGATTTATGAAAAGCTGACTGGTGATGTCGGGGTGTTCAGCACCCGCATCGCCTATGTGGTAAAAGAGGGGAAAAAATATGCGCTGCAAGTGGCGGATGCTGATGGCTTTAATGCCCAGTCGGTGATTGAATATACAGAGCCGATTATTTCGCCTGCATGGTCGCCAGACGGGACACGGCTAGCTTATGTATCCTTCGAAAACAAAAAGCCGGTGGTTTATGTACAAACGCTTGCAACGCGGACGCGCAAGGCGGTAGCCAATTTCAAAGGAAGCAACAGCGCGCCGGCCTGGTCGCCGGATGGAAAGAAGCTGGCGGTGGTACTGTCTTTGATGGGCGGTTCGCAGATCTTTTTAATTAATGCTGATGGCGGCGGCTTGCAAAGACTCAGTCAAAGTTCCGGAATCGACACCGAGCCCAGCTTTTCGCCCGATGGCCAGTCGATTATCTTTACGTCCGACCGAGGCGGGAGCCCGCAAATTTATCGGATGGCGGTAACAGGACGTGCATCTGGAACGGCGGAACGCATTACTTTCGAAGGCAGCTACAATGTGAGTCCTGATTACAGCAGGGATGGTAAAAGCTTTACATTCATCCATCGCAATGGCGACAGATTCAACGTCGCAATACAGGATTTGGCTACGCGTCAGGTGCAGCTGCTGACCGATTCCAAATTCGACGAGTCGCCCAGCTTCGCCCCCAATGGCAGGATAATCTTGTATGCCAGCGAGGTAAGGGGCCGTGGTATATTATCCGCAGTAACAAGTGATGGCAAAACAAGGCAGGAGCTTTCCACGCAAGCCGGCGATGTGAGAGAGCCCGCCTGGGGTGCATTGACGAGACCGCAATAATTTTGAATTTGGTATTTTTAGCTAACTTTTAAGGGATGAAAATGAAAAAAGTACTTGCTGTGTTATTGATCAGTTTGTTGTCCGCTTGCGCCAGCCAAACCACGCAGCCTACTGCCGAGGTGGAGGATAAATCGATGGGCGCAAGGCCTGCGGAGAGTGATGCCACAGCTCGGGAAGCTAGGCCGACCCTTAATCCTCTTACCGATCCGGGAAACATCCTATCCAAACGCAGCGTTTATTTCGATTTCGACAGTTACGTGGTGAAGGATGAACACAGATCTTTAGTGCAGGCTCACGCTCAGTATTTGCGCGACAATTCTAATGCCAAAGTATTATTGCAAGGTAACACCGACGACCGGGGCAGTCGAGAATACAACCTTGCGCTGGGTCAGCGCCGCGCTGATGCGGTTAAGCACGCCATGACATTGTCAGGAGCCAGAGAATCCCAGATCGAGTCCGTCAGCCTGGGTGAAGAGAAACCGCGGGGAACAGGCCATGATGAGTCCTCGTGGGCCGAGAACCGCCGTGCGGATATTCGTTACCAAGGCGAGTGACCGTGCTATTGCGCGCCTTCTGGTTGTTGCTCCTAATCGGTAGTAATTTAAGTTACGCCGGGTTATTCGACGACGAGGAGGCGCGTAAGTTAATCACCGCCCAGCAGGCAGTCATTACGGACTTGCGCAATCAGGGCCAGATGCTCGATACACGCATTGGGAAGCTGGAAGAACTGCTCAACAATCAACCGCTGCTGGAATTTCATAACCAAATTGAGGCTCTCAGGCTCGACCTGAATAAGTTGCAGGGGCAGATCGAAGTGTTGGTCAATGAGAATGAGCTGACACAGAAGCGGCAGAAGGACTTTTACATTGATCTGGATAACCGGTTAAGGCGCATGGAACAGCCCGGCGAATCCGCCGCCTCTGAATCCCCTACTCCATCAAGCGCGTCTGATGCAGCACCGGAATATGTAGAGCCTGCAGCCAGACCGGCATCGGATGTGGGAGCGCCCGCCAGGATCGCCACCGTGATTCCGTCCGCGGCAGCAAGTGCTGCGCCAGCAGAAAGTGCGGAGAGCCGTGACTACGAGGCAGCCTACAATTTGTTCAAAACCGCCAAGTATCAGAACGCCATTTCCCAGCTCAGGATTTTTCTCAAAAATTACCCGGGGTCCAGTTTCGCACCAAGTGCTCACTACTGGATCGGGAATTCCTACTACGCGCTGCGTGATTTCAAGAACGCCATTGACGCCCAGGAAAAATTGATCATCACTTTCCCCGACAGTGCAAAGGCTCCCGATGCGATGCTCAACATTGCGAGCAGTCAGCAGGAAATGAATAAAAAGCCTGCCTCCAAAAAAACCCTGGAAAGTCTCATTGCTAAATATCCGGGCAGCGACGCGGCAGAAAAAGCCAAGCGGCGACTGGCCGGTAAAAAATAGCGCAGTTGCAGCGTCGCTGCTTCAGGTAGCGGCGCACCCATTCAAAAGTATGGTTCGTATCATAGCCATAGCAATAGCCATAGCAAATCATGCAGCCTCCTGAAGCCGGAACTTTGCGCATCAGTGAAATTTTTTTCTCTTTGCAGGGGGAAACTAGCCGGATGGGGCTGCCTACAGTATTTGTGCGCCTCACCGGATGCCCTTTGCGTTGCGGTTACTGTGATACTGAATATGCTTTCTACGGGGGCAAGAGCCAGCCAATTTCCACCATTCTGGCGGAGGTTGCCAACTATGCGCCTCGTTATGTCACCGTCACCGGCGGCGAGCCTCTGGCGCAGAAAGAGTGCCTGACGCTGCTCACGCTACTTTGCGAAGCCGGATATTCAGTTTCTCTCGAAACCAGCGGTGCACTGGATATTTCCAGCGTGGATATGCGCGTTTCAAGGATTCTGGACATTAAGACTCCCGGTTCCGGTGAGGCTGAAAAAAACCGGTGGTCCAATCTCAACCATCTTACAAATCACGATGAATTAAAATTTGTGCTGTGCGATGAAGCGGATTATCTATGGGCAGTTGGAACGATGCGTGAGCGTCAACTGGATCTTATCTGCCCAGTTTTACTTTCGCCGGTTTATGGGAAACTGGATCCTGCAATGCTTGCTGCATGGGTGCTACGTGATCGCCTACCGGTGCGAGTACAAGTTCAATTACACAAATTATTGTGGAGTGGGGAGCCGGGGCGATGAAGCAAGCAAGAATGCGCCGCGGGATTTCTGCTTCAGATTTCGTGACGAAGGTAGTGGTGCTTCTATCGGGCGGGCTGGATTCTGCCACCACGCTTGCCGTCGCTCGCCATAGCGGATATGAGTGTTACGCGTTAAGCGTCGACTATGGACAGCGCCATGCGTCGGAACTCGCAGCGGCGGCAAAGTTGGCGCAGTTCTACGGCGTCGAGCATAAGATTATTAAGGTGGACTTGACAGTATTCGGCGGCTCGGCGCTTACAGATAAATTTATTGCCGTACCGGCCCAAGGGGCTAAAGCAGGCATTCCTGTTACTTATGTGCCGGCTCGCAATACCATCATGTTGTCGCTCGCACTGGCTTGGGCGGAGGTACTGGAAAGCCGTGATATTTTTGTTGGTATGAATGCGGTGGACTATTCCGGCTACCCGGACTGCCGGCCCGATTACATCGCAGCATTCGAAGAAATGGCAAATTTAGCTACCAAAGCGGCAATCGAAGGCGCTAAGATGAATATCCATGCACCGCTCATTAACTTGTCCAAGGCTGAAATCATCCAACAGGGGATCTTGCTGGGCGTGGATTACAGTCTGACGGTGTCGTGCTATCAGGCGGATGAAGCAGGGCTGGCTTGTGGTGTGTGCGATTCGTGCCGATTACGCCAAGCGGGATTTGCATCCGCGGATGTGCCTGATTCGACACGCTATAGGTCATCCTAACTCTGCCCGGTAGCGAATTTCGCCAAAAAGTGGAGGTCAAGTGGCCCAAGAACCATCGCGTGCCACTGCCCCTAAATTGAAATATAAGAGATCAACTGCCGGATACGGAGCATGAATCGGAAGCATCCACAACTCATCTCGTCTTAAATGATCCCCTGGCTCACCCCTGAATCTCCTTTTCCGCCGTTAAACTCCGCACTTACCAAGCCCAACGGCCTGCTCGCTGTCGGCGGCGATCTCTCGCCGCAACGTCTGATCGAAGCTTATCGCCACGGAATTTTTCCCTGGTTTAATGAGGGTGAGCCTATCCTATGGTGGAGCCCTGATCCACGCATGGTGCTGTTTCCCGACGAGCTTAGAATTTCCCGATCGTTAAGAAAGACCTTGAAGAAAAAGGGCTACGAAATCCGCGTAGACAGTGCCTTCCGCCAGGTCATGCAGGCATGCGCCGAGCTGCGCCGGGAGTCCGGTACGTGGATTCATGCAGGCATGATTTCAGCCTATACTATGCTGCATGAAATGGGTTTGGCCCATTCCGTTGAAGTCTGGATAGATGGGGAATTAATGGGAGGCTTGTACGGCGTTGCCCAGGGACGGATGTTTTTTGGTGAATCAATGTTTTCTCGCGTCTCCGATGCTTCCAAAATCGCATTCGTCCATCTGGTAAAGCACCTGGAGCGCCGGGGTTTCCGCATGATCGACTGCCAAATGAAAACCGCTCATCTCGCTTCCCTTGGTGGACGAGAAATTCCCCGTAATGAATTTAGTCAAAAATTAAAAGAATTGGTAAACTACTCTGAGCGAGTTGAAAAATGGTGTTTCGATCATGAGTCAATTGAATGATCTGCCTTCATCAGTGCTACAGTTTTACACTACCGCCTCTTACCCATGCAGTTATCTGCCGGATAAATTGGCACGGTCTCAGGTGGCTACCCCCAGTCATTTGATCGATACCAACGTCTATGGCGAACTGGTGCAGGCTGGTTTTCGCCGTAGTGGTGCCTTTACCTACCGTCCTTACTGCGACAACTGCCGCGCGTGCGTGCCCGTACGGATTGTTGTTGACGAATTGATCCTCAGGCGCGCCCAGCGCCGCTGCTGGAAACAGCATCGGCATTTGGTGGCGACACAGCATGAGCTGTATTATCATCCGGATCATTACGCGCTCTATCTGCGTTACCAGGCGCAGCGCCATTGCGGCGGCGGCATGGACCGCGACAGCCGCGAGCAATACCGTCATTTTCTGCTGCCTAGCAATGTCAACTCCAGGCTGGTTGAATTCCACGAAAATGGACGGCTGCGCATGATCAGCATTATCGACAAGCTGCCCGACGGCATATCGTCTGTATATACTTTTTTTGATCCGGATGTATCGGGCGCGAGCTTCGGCACCTACAATATTCTATGGCAGGTGCAACAGTGTGTTGAACTGAAGTTACCCTATCTCTACCTTGGCTACTGGATCAAGGAAAGCCGAAAAATGGCATACAAAGCCGGTTTCCGGCCTCTACAAGGCTTAGCTGATGGACGATGGGAACCGCTGAGCGAGATGCCGGGGTGAAATTTTTCCTGGAGGGGCTTCGCCCGTGCGCAACAATGATCGGAGGCTGGCTTGCAGTGCTATCGTTGTAGCTTTCGTATGGTTGCCGCGCGCTTTTCCAGCGGCGCCGCTTTAGCCGCATAGCCTATCTCCCGATATAGCTGCGCCAAATTTTCGAGGCCGGTCGCTACATTGGGATGATCCGGCCCAAGCGATTTTTCAGAAATAGCCAGTGCGCGCCTGAAAAGTGGTTCGGCATGCGGATACTTTCCCTGGTCTTTATACAGCCCTGCCAGATTATTCAGGCTTAGGGCGACGTTAGGATGGTTTGGGCCGAGAGTCTTCTTCGAAATCGCGAGTACGCGTTTATAGAGTGGCTCAGCTTGTGTGTACTGTTTTTGCGCACTGTACAGCAATGCAAGGTTGTTCAGACTCATGGCCACGTTGGGGTGATCCGGACCACGAGTCTTCTCTAAAATGACCAGAGCGCGTTTGAGAAGTGGTTCAGTCTCCACATATCGTTCCTGGGCTTGATATAGCTGAGCCAGATTGTTCAGGCTTATCGCCACATTCGGATGATCCGGGCCAAGAGCCTTCTCATCAATTGCCAATGCACGCTTATAGAGCGGCTCGGCCCGCTCATATTGCTCCTGGTTTCTGTATAGCATCGCAAGATTGTTCAGGGTTGCAGCCACTTCCGGGCTTTCTGCGCCGATCGTTTTCTTAAAGATCGCCAGCGAGCGTTTCAGAAGCGGCTCGGCCTGTGCATATTGCGCCTGGGCGGTATACAACAATGCAAGGCTATTCAGGCTTGTGGCCACGTCAGGATGATTTGGATCCAGGTGCTGCTCGGCTGTTTGCAGCGCCTTCTTTGCCACTGTGGTGGCACGGTTATAATCCCCCTTCTGATAAAGCGATTCTACTTCTTCATTGAGCGCATCCCATTCGGTTGCGGCATGAGCGTGTCCGCCAAATGTAACAAGAACAAAAACAACAAAAATATCAGTCAGCTTCATAAATACTACTGCTACGATCAATTGGATGATAGCGAATTACGTTGAAATTGCATCTTAATAAATTACATTAATAACAAGAAATAGCCGAGCCGGAAAAAAGCAGTCAGGTGTGGTAGGTTGATCTTCCAGGAGACTCTCCAAGTTGCCGTTATCTTTGCAAATGGCTTTAACAGAGCGTCACATTACTCAGGTTAAAATTGCGCTATGCTTTATTCTTTACTTCGCCCGATATTATTTAAACTCAATCCTGAAACAGCTCACCGCGTTACATTCAGTGTTGTCGACAAGCTTCGCCGGCTTGGGTTGATTGGCGGCGGCCCGATCGCCTGTCCGCCCCGCCATGTCATGGGTCTTGATTTTCCCAATCCTGTCGGGGTGGCCGCCGGACTGGATAAAAATGGCGAGCACCTCCAGGCGCTCGCCGCACTCGGCTTCGGCTTTATCGAAATCGGCACTGTCACGCCCCGTCCCCAGCCGGGAAACCCGCAACCACGCTTGTTTCGCGTTCCCCAGGCAAATGCCATTATCAACCGGCTGGGCTTCAACAATCACGGTGTGGACAAATTAGTCGCGAATGTCAGGCATGCAAATTACCAGGGCATACTAGGCATCAACATTGGCAAAAATTTCGATACGCCGATGGAAAAAGCGGTTGATGATTACCTGACTTGCCTGCTTAAGGTCTATCGGTACGCCGATTACATCGTTGTCAACATTTCTTCGCCCAATACGCCCCATCTGCGTCAACTGCAAAACGCCGAGCAGCTGGATAATTTACTGGATGTGCTTAAATCAAAACAAAAGGAGCTCGCCGATGAATATGCTAAATATATACCTCTGGCAGTAAAAATTGCTCCGGATCTGGAACCGCCGCAAATTGAATCCATCGCAGCGATGCTGATGAAACACCAGATTGACGGAGTGATCGCGACTAATACTACGCTCTCGCGGGCTGGAGTAGAAACATTGCCTTACGCATGCGAGAGCGGGGGGCTGAGTGGAGCTCCGCTTACACAACGTTCCACCGCGGTCATCCGTCATTTACATGTCGTGCTTCAAGGGGCGATACCCATCATCGCCGTGGGTGGCATCATGTGCGCAGCGGACGCAAAGGAGAAAATCGACGCTGGGGCAAGCCTGCTACAAATCTACAGCGGCCTGATTTATCGCGGCCCCCGGCTGGTACGCGAGGTGGCGCAGGCGGTGTGCGCACCCGATACGCCGCATTTTTCACACTCGGCTTCAGGATGAGAGAAAATCCGCTGATAGCGGAAATCGATGCCATTCTGCCGCAAACACAGTGCCGGCAATGCGGCTTCCCTGGTTGCGAGCCTTACGCGACAGCCATTGCGGAAGGCCGTGCCGACATCAACCAGTGCCCTCCCGGTGGCGAGCAAGGTATTCGTAAACTGGCCGAGTTACTGCGCATAAATCCGATGCCGCCAAATACCGCGCACGGCATCTCAAAACCGAAGAAGGTAGCGCTAATCGACGAGCAAGTTTGTATAGGCTGTACGCTTTGCATATTGGCCTGTCCGGTCGATGCCATCGTCGGCGCAGCCAAGCAGATGCATACGGTGATCGCCGTGGAATGCACCGGTTGCGAACTGTGTATCACGCCATGCCCGATGGATTGCATCAGCATGATTCCGCCAAAGACACAGGTCAACAGCGCCGATGCCAAATCTTCTGGCGCGATCGATGCTGTGGCGACGCACCCGGACGAAAAAAAGAAAACCGCCGATCGCGCACGTGCGCGTTATCGGTTCAGGCTGAAAAGGCTTGAGCGCGAGAAACAGGAGCAGGAAGAAAGGCTTGCATCAAAAACTGGAGCAGAAAAATCTGTACGCGCAGCTTCAGAAGCCGCAGCGGACGGCAACCTTAAGAAAGCAACCATCCAAGCTGCACTAAAACGTGCTATAGCTGGCCGGGACTCACGCAATTAAAACAAAGTAAGAGTGGGCCCATAATGAACATTCTCCTTAATTCATGAATTCGACCATACGCCGCGAGATCTTTATCCGCTTCAAGGAGGCAAACCCTCATCCTACTACCGAACTGGAGTATAACTCGCCGTTCGAATTGCTGGTAGCGGTGGTGCTTTCCGCCCAGGCTACTGACAAAAGCGTGAACCTGGCAACCCGAAAACTGTTTTCTCAGGCCAATACGCCAGAGAAAATCCTCGCCTTAGGGGAAGCCGGCTTGCGGGACGTCATCAAAAGTATTGGGCTATATAAAACTAAAGCGAAGAATATTCTGGCTACTTGCACCCGGCTTATTGAGCATCACGGCAGCAAAGTGCCGCAAACCCGGGAACAGCTGGAAAAATTGCCCGGCGTGGGACGCAAGACCGCCAATGTAATATTGAACACCGCATTCGGAGAGCCCACGATTGCAGTGGATACGCATATTTTTCGCGTCGCTAATCGCACTGGAGTTGCACGCGGGAAAACCGTGCTGGAAGTAGAGCGGAAACTCGTACGCTGCGTTAGGAAGGAATTCCGCCACGATGCCCACCACTGGCTTATTTTGCATGGGCGCTACGTATGCGTAGCGAGGAAACCGAAATGCGCGATATGCATCATTAACGATTTGTGCGAGTTTGAGGAAAAAAACTTTGAAGAAAGGTAATTTCATTCAAAATGTTTAATCCCACGAGAGGTCAGGCACGCCAGTTCTTCTTCGACACCTGGCGCAAATACCGGCAGCGAGAAATGCTTTCCGCTATGGAAAACATGGCGCTTGAAGTCGTTTTATTGCATCCGGAGTACCAGGCCATGCTTGACGATTTCGAGCACTACCACGACAAGGATTACTTGCCTGAAATGGGCGATACAAATCCTTTCCTGCATATGAGCATGCATATCGCTATCAAGGAGCAGCTTTCGATAGACCAACCTCCAGGAATCCGCAAACGGTTTGAGCGCCTGCTAAAGACAATCAGTAATGAACACGATGCCATGCATCAGGTCATGGAATGCCTTGGAG